>CAMKMR010000007.1 GCA_946413945.1 uncultured Lachnospiraceae bacterium
ACGCTTCCGTTATTTTTTAGATAAGTTTTTAGAACAAAGGCAAGATCCGTGTCCTTCTTTTTATCATAACTGATTATAGGCTTTAAAGTATTGGAATAAAAATCTCTGATTATGTCCTTATCCTCAATCCCCATAAGGATCCGGTAAAGTCCCAGATCAGGATAAAAATAAAGAGAACTGTCGATATTTCCGGTCCTTTGAAGCTGGCAAATGGATCTGGCCTGATTATTACTTTTGTAAAGGCATCTTAGACTTTGCGTTAGTTTTCCGGCCCCGAAGAGAGGGCGAATATCTGATGGCAATTCTTTTTTTATATGTGTAATATATTCACATAAAAGAGATCTGATCTCCGCTTCGGTTTTATTTGCAATGATGGTGATAATCTCTGTATCTCTATTAAAAACAAGCACATTTTTATAGTGATGCTGAATAAATAAATCAAGCGAAATAATAAAATTATCAATGTTAAAATGATATGCGCTTCCGTCCAGCTGAGTTACAAATGCACAGTATCTCCAATTGGAATGAAATCCTCTTTGTGAAAGTGGTACCAGATATAGTTCAGGCTGATTTGGAAAAAGAATGGCGTTCTTAAAGGCGGAAGCTGTTTCATATTTTTTTTGTTCATCCCGGCTTAAGGTAAGGCTAAAAATCCTGGTAATCTCAGCCAAATGAACTCTCCAGGGGACAATATAGAGAGGAAATGAATTTATATTACAATAATCAATAACCTCTTTTGGAATTTCAGAAATAAAAGGACCAATATTCACAATCATGCCGGCTGCTTTTTTTTCATGGACCATTTTAACCAGATCCATAAATGCCTCTTTGTTGCCATTTACACCGAGGCCTGTAGTGATTATTATCTCGCCCCCTTCCATAAAGGTTGAAGCTTCGGTAGTCTCAACCATATGGACCCAGTTTACAGCATTGTGAATACCGCCCTCGCCTGCTATAAGGGATACATCTGTTTTTTTTACTTTTTCAATCAGTTTTTCAAGTTCAATAGCCATGTTATGTCCTCCTAAAATTGCAAAAAGAACAAAAAAAGAACAAGGGTGGTTCCATAGAACGCCCTTGTTCTTTTGCAAGAAATATTAATCGAAATAGTTTAATAAGTCAAGTCTTATATTCTTATATGTAACATTCCGTTATATACAAAAAGGTTACATTTTTTACAATAAGTTTTGTTTTGTGCCTTAGCACATTTTTTTTTAGGCTTAAGGTCATTGTTTAGAATTAGAGAGAAAAATATAATCTGAGGCATAGTATAAAGAATCAAAATACCAAGTAAAAAAGCTAAGGAGGAGAATGATATGAATGAAAAAACAGTTTCGATAAAAGAAAAGCAGAAGAAATATGTATTGCAGTCCTGGAATGCTCAGAAGAATATTGATCCCATACCTATTGAGAAAGCAGACAATATTTATATCTACGACTATGAAGGAAAAAGATATGCAGATATGTCCTCAATGCATGTAAATATGAATTTAGGCTATGGCAATAAAGATATAAATGAAGCCATTAAAAAGAAGCTGGATAGATATGCCTTCATCAGCGAAGCTTATGGTGATGAGGACAGGGCGAATCTTGCGAAACTTATAATCAGTCTCCTTCCAGATAATATGGGCAAAGTATTCTTTACCAATGCTGGTGCGGATGCCAATGAAAATGCCATAAAGATAGCAAGAATGTTTACAGGAAGAAATAAGATATTTTCGAGATATCGTTCATATCATGGTTCTTCATTTGGGGCAGGAAATCTTACAGGTGAACCAAGAAGATTTGCTCTTGAGCCGGGAGTTCCGGGCTTTGTAAAGTTTAGAGATCCATATAGATATAGAGATAATCTTCCGTTTACAGAAGAAGAATATACAAAGTACTGCCTTAAAATGTTAGAAGAGCAGATTCTTTATGAAAATCCTGATAACGTTGCAGCCATAATAATGGAAACAATAACAGGAACAAATGGAATTATCATCCCTCCAAAGGGCTATCTTCCGGGGGTTAGAAAAATCTGTGACAAGTATGGAATCCTTATGGTATGTGATGAAGTAATGGCAGGATGGTGCAGAACAGGAAAAATGTTTGCCTTCCAGAACTTTGATGTTAAGCCGGACATAGTAACATTTGCGAAGGGTGTTACATGCGGATATGTGCAGCTAGGCGGAGTTGCGGTTTCAAAAGAGATAGCTGCTTATTTTGATGATCATGTCCTTTCCTGTGGACTCACGTATAATGGTCATCCACTGGCCTGCGCAGCAGGACTTGCCTGTGTAAATTATTATCTTAAAAATGATATCGAGGCACATGTTAGAGAAGTAGGTAAGGTGTTAGGACAGGTACTTGAAGAACTTAAGGAAAAGCATGTTTGTGTGGGAGATGTTAGATATATAGGGCTTTTCTCAAGCATTGAGCTGGTAAAAGATAAGGAAAGTCGTGAGCCGTTGGTACCATTTGGAAGAGATCCGGAGGGAAAGATGAAGAAGATACTTTCTGATCTTAAGAAAACGGGATTTCTTACATTTGGACATGAAAACATGATCCTTGTTGCACCGCCTCTGATTATAACTGCAGACCAGATAAGAGAAGAAATGGAAAAGGTCGATAAAGTTCTTGTTGATGTTGATAATAGCCTGTAAATATACAATAAAAACAATACAAAACTAAGTAAAAAGCATAGTAAATAAGGAGGGGGATTTATGGCAGAATTTAAGATTCCGGAGCATGTGTTTTTAGGGAAAGATGCGCTTATTGAAGCTTCTTTTGTTATTGAAAAATATGGAAATAAGGTCTTTATAGTAACAGGAAAACATGTAGTTAAGTCGCCAATGATGGATCAGCTTAAGAAAATGTTGTATGACAAAGGAATTGCTTATTTTATTTTTGATGGTATAACAGGCGAACCCACGGATCTTATGATAGAAGAGGGAAAAAATGCTTATATTGAAAATTCCTGTGAATTCCTGATAGCTGTAGGAGGCGGAAGTCCGCTGGATTCTATGAAAGCTATTGCGGCAATGCTGGTTAATCCTGGGAAAATTGCGGATTATAACGGTAAAGAAATAGGAGGTAATCTGCCAAAGATGGTAGCAATCCCAACTACAGCAGGAACCGGATCAGAAGCTACAAAGTTCTCTGTTATAACTGATAGTAAGAGGGGGATTAAAATGCTCCTTAAAGGAAATAAGCTTATCCCCGATATAGCTATACTGAATCATCTTTATACTGAAGATATGCCAATGCAGGTGACTGTTTCTACGGGACTTGATGCTCTGACTCATGCTATTGAGGCATATACCTCAATAAAGGCTTCAAGACTTACAGATATATATGCCCTCACTGCTGTTAAAAAGATCATGAAATATCTTCCAATTGCTGTTAACAATGGTTATGTAGAGAAGGCCAGAGAGGAAATGCAGCTAGCTTCATTTTTAGCTGGTGTATGTATAAATAATTCAAGTGTCACGTTAGTTCACGGAATGAGCCGTCCTATAGGAGCAATTTTCCATACTCCACATGGATTATCAAATGCAATGCTGCTGGATACATGTCTTACCTTTGCTATGGATGGGGCATATGACAGATTTGCAGATCTTGCCGTGGCGGCTGAAATAGAAGGACTGGATAGCTGTAAGGATGACAGGTATAAGGCTGAATTATTTATCAAGGCTCTTAGAGACCTGATAAAAATCTGTCAGGTTCCGACATTAGAAGAATATGGCATTGATAAGGATGCTTTTATGGAAAATTTAGATAAAATGTCAGAGGATGCAATAGCATCAGGAAGTCCTGCAAATACGAGGAAAGCAGTTAGTAAAGAGGACTGTATCTTGCTTTACAAAGAAGCTTTTTGTGCACAGGCACAATAATTAATGTGCCAAGATGTATTGTTTCACTAAAACGCTATGGATATACTAAGCAACATAAGGAATGGCAAAGGCGCTATCAAATAAAGAAAGCCCTGCCGTTCCTTTTTTTCGTATAGTCAGAGGACTAGCTGTTCTTAAATAAAGTAACGATGGAGGTGGAATATGAAAGAACTTAAAGAAAGAGATATTGAGATAGAAGTAAGAGATCTGGGAGTTACATTTAAGGATAATCGGGGAAATGATGTGCAAGCTTTAACCGGAGTAAATCTTAATATCCAAAAGGGAGAATTTGTTTCACTTCTTGGACCATCAGGTTGTGGAAAGACAACCTTACTTAGATCTGTAGCAGATCTTCAGGTACCGACAGAAGGAGAGATTCATATATCAGGAAAGACACCAAAGGAAGTAAGACTTGAGGGGAAATTTGGTTTTGTTTTTCAGCAGCCGGTACTATTTAACTGGAGAACAGTCAGAAAAAATGTAGAACTTCCATTAGAGGTCATGTACTGGTCTAAGGAAGAGAGAAAGAAAAGAGCAGAAGAAATGCTTGAAATGGTTGGACTTAAAAACTTTATGAATCATTTTCCAAGTCAGCTGTCAGGAGGAATGCAGCAGAGAGTAAATATTGCAAGGGCTTTTGGACTAAAGCCAGAGATACTCCTAATGGATGAGCCATTTTCAGCTTTGGATGAATTTACAAAAGAGAAGTTACATGAGGATCTACTCCGAATCTGGAGACAGACAAATAAGACAGTACTTTTTGTAACGCATAATATTCAGGAGGCTGTTTTCTTATCAGACAGGGTATGTGTGCTTTCGCCTCATCCCGGAAGATTATCAGCTGTTGTAGATATTGATCTTCCAAGACCGAGAAACCTTGAAATGAAGGAAAGTCCTCATTTTACAGAACTGGTAAAGAAAGTAAGAGATAGTTTTGAAGGAGGCAGCGTATGACAAAACGAGCAAAGATAGCTTCAATAGTTTTTTGGCTGCTCCTTTTAATTATAGCTTGGGAGATAGGAGCAAATGTAGTTGCTGCTACAAAAAGAACTCCTGAAAATATACTTCCTCATTTATATCAGATAATAGGAGGAGCCTTATCAGATAAGCCTGTTGCATCGGGAATTAGCGCGAGTCTGGTAGTACTTAGCAGTGCAAGACTTACACTTATGAGAGCACTCAATGGATACTTACTTGGTGGAATACTTGGATTTATATTTGCTTTGCTTATGAAAGCTTCGGGAATCATAGAAAAAATCCTTTTTCCATATTTAATGCTGATACAACTTATACCGGTTTTGGGACTTGCTCCGATCATACTTTCCATAACAGGAGATATAAATAAGAGTCGTGTGATTATAGCCGCAATTCTTTCTTTTTATCCGGTAGCAGCAAATACACTGGCAGGGTTTAAGGCAGTTGAAAAAGAAAAATATGAATTAATGTATACCTATGCAGCAACAAAAAGAATCATTTTTATGAAGGTTTTAATACCTAGTTCTATCCCTTATCTTTTTACAGGCTTAAAGATATCAGCTCCAATGGCAGTTACAGCATCAATACTTGTGGATACTCTTCAGGGAGATGGAGGACTTGGTTGTATGCTTTCTCAATCCTTAAAGCACGCAATGTCCATAAATGTATTCTGGCTTATTGTATTCTTCAGTGCATTTGTAGGAATCATAAGTACTTATCTTATAGGATTTATAGAGCTCCTTGTATCACCTGAAAAAAGATTAAAGAAGCATTAAAAAAGGAGATGATGGCTAATGAAAAGAAAAAGAAAGAAAAGCGTCTTTAAGAGAATATCAGAAAATAAAAGATATCAGTCACTATCTGCAGTTATTTATCCCTTTTTATTTGGTCTTCTTATCTTATTTTTGTGGGAGGACGGTATGTTTAATAAATGGTTTGGGACAGATGAATATACTCTTCCAAGTCCTTCGAAGATAGCAGCTATTTTTATGGACATAAAAGATAAGATTGCTGGAAATGTTACTGATACCATTTTAGTCGCTGGTCTTGGTCTTTTAATCGGAAGTTTATTAGGTTATATCATTGCTCTTCTGGCAGCTACATTTCCAAGAATAGGAAGTGGAGGACTTGCGATAATAGGTGCATTTGCATCTATTCCGGTAGTTGCGCTGGCACCGGTTATGACTAATTGGACAAAATCAGTATCTCCAGAAGCAAGCGTAAGAAGTATGGTGGCAAAGATAATAGTTGTAAGTCTTATCGCAGCGGCAAATATGGGACTGAACGCCTACAGAGGACTTAGCGAATTGCCAGCATATGCAAAGGATTTGATGAAGACTTATGCAGCAAAGAAAAGAGTTGTGATCTTTAAATTAAGGATTCCAAATTCAATACCATATATATTCATTTCACTTAAGGTTTCAGTCCCAGCCAGCATAATGACAGCTATCGTCAGTGAATATTTTGCAGAATATATAACAGGTGTTGGAAGACAGATAAGAGAAAATATAGTACTTGCCCAGTATTCAACAGCATGGGCTTATATAGCAACAGCCTGCATGATTGGTGTCATATCATATGCATTGTTAATGATAATTCAGGCAATATGTCTGAGAAGATATCACTAAGCAGAATGAAAAAATAATAAATTCGTTATGTAGCCAGTAAGGAGCAATGTGATGATTTAAAAATGATGAATCCCGGTTGATCCGGTCTTCATATAGAAACTGATGATGATTACTAATAATAAGGAGGAAAGACTTATGAAAAAAATGAAGAGAACATTAGCAGCAGCACTTGCTATGATATTTTTAACAGGATGTGGAGGAAACAAGGCTGCAGACCAGACAACTAGTGCACCAGGAAGTGAAGCAACAACAAGTTCAGTAAGTACAGCCAGCAGTACAGAAGCTGCGGAGCTGGATACAAAGAAGGTTATAGAGATTGCAGCAAAGGATGGAAAGGTAGGTAACTGGGGACTTGGAAATGAATATGAGATTCTTGCCCTACTTGCTAAGTATAACCTTCCTACAGAATATTTAAGCCAGGATTTCACAATGGATGGTTTTGATGATAACTCTGTAACGCTTGCATCAGCTATGACATATAACGAGCTTGGACTTGTTAAGAACAGCTACGACGGGGGCTATGGTTATGGGGATTCGGTTAACTACATCGATATGAATGATGAAGGCGTAGCTATGATGGAAGATAACATTTTTACTACAAAGAAGTTTGCAGAGGAAAATCCTGAAACAGTAAAGGCATTCCTGTATGCATCCCTAAGAGGTTGGGATGACGCAGTTAAGGACCCTAAGGCAGCTGCTGAGATCGTATTTGAAGCTGGTTCATCAGTATCTCAGGATCATCAGGAATATATGGCATCTGAAGTTGCTAAGCTTGTAACAACAGATACAAAGGGCAATACAGTTTCTGATTATGGAAATATGGATGATGAAGCAATGCAGCAGACTCTAGACATTGCTAAGAAATATGTAACTCTTGATGATGCTTCTGCTCAGGAAAAGTTTGCTTCACTTAGTCTTGATGATATCAGAGATAAGCAGTATTTAGAGGCTGCAAAGGCAAGTGATGGAAAATTTAATCCTGAAAAAAAGGAAGTATCTATCCAGCTTAAATGGCTCCCACAGGCTCAGTTTATGGGTTATTACGTAGCAGCAGCAAAGGGATATTATGACGAAGTTGGTCTTAAAGTAAATATTGTATCCGGTGGGGGTGATATCGCAGAGACAACAGCTGTAAACAATGGAACTGTAGATTTTGGTGTTACCTGGGAGACAAATCTTGCAGCAGCTAATGCAGGTGGAATGGATCTTCTTGAAATTGCCCAGATTTATCAGAGATCAGGATTGGTACTTGTTTATAAGCCTGAGAATTTCAAATAAAATCTAAAAACTGGCCGGATATTAGGGCCGGCCAGTTATATAGAGGCTGGACAAGCGACAGTAAATATAATTGAGAAGAGGTGTAAATTATGGATCTTTTATTTAAAGGTGGAACAATAGTGACAGCCACGGGCTCATTTGAAGCTGATCTAGCTGTTGATAAGGAAAAAATCGTAGCAATAGGTAAGAATCTTGATATTAAGGCTGACAAAAGTGTGGATGTAAGCGGAAAGCTTATATTACCTGGAGCAATTGATGCTCATACTCATATGCAGATGCCATTTGGAGGAACGGTTTCAGCAGACAGTTATCTTTCAGGTTCAAGAGCTGCTGTATGTGGAGGTGTGACAACAATATTTGATTATCCAGTACAGCATAAGGGTGAGTCAATTCTTGGATTGATAAATTCAAAGAAGGAGATCTGTGAAAATGACGCCTGCTCCGATTATGCTTTTCATTGCTGCATCACAGACCTTAATGGAGGTGCCATTTTAGATGAAATGGAAGAGGCGGTAAAGGAAGGCATTACCAGTTTTAAATGTTTCCTTGTTTATAAAAAAGAAGGAATGATGGTTGATGATGGAATGCTGGCTACACTTCTTCTTAGGGCAAAAGAGTTAGGAGCCATGATAAATGTTCATGCTGAAAATCCTGATCTTATCGATCTTAGAACTGCAAATTATCTCAAAGAGGGGAAGACCAGTGCCTGGTATCACTACATGAGCAGACCTGAATTCGTTGAGGCTGAGGCTGATAAGAGAGTTGTTCATTGGGCGAGTCATTTAAAAACACCAGTCTACATTGTACATATGGCTGATAAGGAAGGGCTTATGGCCTGTATCAAGGCAAAGAGTGAGGGAGAAGAAATCTATGTAGAGACTTGTCCTCAGTATCTTGAATTTACCAGTGATGTTTATAAGAGAGAGGATGGAAGAAACTTCGTTTGTTCTCCTCCAATGAAGGGTGAGGAATCAAGAGAAGCCATCTGGAATGCTATAAAGGCTGGATTTATCGATACTGTAGCGACGGATCATTGTCCTTTCCAGAGTTATGAAAAGGATTGGGGAAAGGACGATTTTACAAAGATACCTAATGGATGTGCCGGTGTTGAAAATCTTTATCCATATATGCTGGATGCAGCTAACAGAGGAGTGATCAGTTTTGAGAGAGCTGTTGAGCTCTGTTCTACAAATCCAGCAAAGATTTTTGGTTGTAAAAATAAGGGGGCTATTGAGGTTGGTAAGGACGCTGATATTGTAATTTATGATAAAGAGAAGGATTTTAAGGTCAGCGTAAGCAATATGCATAGTGATTATGACCATACAATCTGGGAAGGAAAGGAACTTCATGGTTATCCAATACAGACTTATCTTAGAGGAAATCTTGTTTATGATAACGGAGAATTTGTAGGGAAGCCTGGCATGGGAAAGTTTGTAAAACGAGAGAGAAGATAGAGTTTGCTATGGGGCTTGTATAGGCGAAGGTATAATGAGAGAGTGCTAATTTAAAAGAACAGGAGGATCAAAAGTGAAATACATAAAGGAATTCTTAAAATCTGAAACGTCGAGATGCCTTCTGTGTGCTGATGCAGCGTGCCAAAGGAATTGTCCTAACAAGATAGAGACTGACAGGATAATAAGATCGCTTAACTTTGAAAACCCTGCAGGGGCAGTATCATTTTTACCTAAAGATAATCCTTGTAAGGATTGTGATAAGGAATGTATGGCTGCTTGTAAAAGGGCAAAAATAGACAGGGCTATAGAAATCGATAAGATCATAGCCACTTTAAGAGAGGGTATTAAAGATAAAAATAATAAGATGGGTTTTTTGAAAAAAGATTTAGAGAAGTCGAAAAATCCAAAGCAGGTTGATATTTCCACAATCTTTTGTGGAGTGAAGTGTCAGAATCCATTTTTCCTTTCATCTTCTATTGTTGGAAGTAATTACGAAATGGTTGCCAAGGCCTTTAGGATGGGCTGGGCAGGTGTCTGTTTTAAGACTATCGGTCTTTTTACACCGAATGAGGTTTCTCCCAGATTTGGAAGCCTAAAAAAGGAGTCAAATCCATTTCTTGGATTTAAGAATATAGAGCAGATTTCTGATCACACAATCGATGAAAATATTGCCTATATCAGCAGGTTAAAAAAGGACTTTCCTGAAAAGGTGATAATTGCTTCTATTATGGGACAGACAGAAGATGAGTGGACAACCTTAGCAAGGATGATGGAAAAGGCCGGAGCCGATATCATAGAACTGAATTTTTCCTGTCCGCAGATGGTGGGAAAGAATTTAGGGTCTGATGTGGGGACAAACCTTGATCTTGTGAGACAGTACACAGCTGCTGCAAAGAGAGGAACGAATCTTCCTGTTCTTGCTAAAATGACACCTAATATAACAGATATGACTTTGCCGGCCAGAGCTGCCGTGGAAGCAGGAGCGGATGGCATAGCTGCAATAAATACAATAAAAAGTATCATGAATATAGATCTTGATAATTTCTGCAGTGAACCTAAGGTAGCTGGAAAAACATCGGTAGGAGGCTATTCTGGAAAGGCAGTTAAGCCTATCGCACTAAGATTTATTTCAGATATGAAGAAGGATCCACTGCTGAGTGACATTCCTGTCAGCGGAATGGGAGGAATCGAGACCTGGCGTGATGCGGCAGAATTTATAAGTTTGGGATGCGGTACAGTGCAGATAACAACAGCTGTGATGCAATATGGCTACAGGATAATCGAAGACCTTGTATCGGGTTTGGAAAATTACATGAGCATGAATGGTATTGAAAATGTCTCTTCACTGGAGGGGAGGGCTATCGATAATATTGTGGACGCCAAAGATCTGGATAGAGACACTATAGAATACCCTCGTTTTGACAGGGAAAAATGTATAGGATGCGGTAGATGTTACATTTCCTGCTTTGATGGTGGACATCAGGCTATAGATTTTTCAAGTCAGAGTCCAAGGCTCATTCCGGATAAATGTGCTGGCTGCCAGCTTTGTGTGCTGGTTTGTCCGGTCAATGCAATTTCAGCAGGAACAAGAGTAAAGAAGAAAAATAAAAGGAATCTTTAAGGAGGATATGCATATGTATAAATGTAGTTTAGAAAGAATGAAAGATAAGATTAGTACATTTTCAAAGTTTGGCGATGCAGGACATGGTGGAATAACAAGATATTCACTTTCAGAAGCTGCATTACAGGCCAGAGCTGAATTTAAAAAAAGAATGGAAGCTATAGGAGCAACAATAGAATATGATGATGTGGCAAATATGTATGCAACTCTTCTCGGCTCAGATCCTGATGCAAAGAGGATTGTAATGGCTTCGCATGTAGATTCTGTCAAGAATGGTGGCAACTATGACGGAATTCTTGGGGTTATGTCGGCAATGGAAGTTCTTGAGACTGTTGCAGAAAATGACATCCCCCATAAGCATCCTCTTACAGCTATGATCTGGACAAATGAGGAAGGCTCTCTTTATCCACCTGCTATGATGTGTTCAGGAATTGTATGTTATGATTATCTTCCAGAAGATATCCGGTCAAAGTTTAAGTTTGAAGATATGATGGCTTCAAAGAGCATTCTTGATAACAAGAGTACCTTTGGAGAAGCCCTTGAAAAGTCTGGATATAAGGGAGATAAGAAGAATCGTATCTCTCCTGAAAATGCAGGGTATTATTTTGAAACTCATATTGAACAGGGACCTATCCTAGAGGATAACGGAAATGATATCGGTGTTGTTGACTGCGTACTTGGAATGTTTAATTACAGGCTGAAATTCTTTGGACAGACAACCCACGCAGGAACATTTCCAATGCCAAAGAGGAAAGATGCATTTTACGCAGCTTCTAAGGCCCTTGTATATCTTCATGAAGAGATAGATAAGCTGGGATATCCGGAACTTGTTTATACAACAGGTGAAGTAGTCTGCCACCCATGTGTTCATACCTGTGTTCCTGATTACTTTGATTTTTCATTTGATTCAAGACATGAGGATCCGAAGGTTCTTGAAAAGGTTTTAGAAATCGTAAAGAACTGTGAAAAAATGGATTGGGGTGGCTGCACATGTAAGGTAGAAAAGGCTTGGAACAGAGATACGGTTTATTGGGATAAGAAGCTGGTTTCATATGTTAAGGAAGCTGCTGAGGAGCTGGGAGTTTCACATCAGTACATTCATTCAGGCGCCGGTCATGATGCACAGTTTGCGGCATATATGCTTCCAGCAACAATGATCTTTGTTCAGTCAAAGGATGGTCTTTCACACTGCGAGCCTGAGTATTCAAGCCCTGAGCATTGCACAGAAGGAGCTTCAGTAATGCTTAATGCGGTACTTAAGGTAGATGGTGAATGAGAGATATGAGATGAGAGTTAAGCAATGGGGCTTAGGATAAAGATTATTGAGATAAGTGAGGTGGCTTAATGAAGAATTACTGTATTACAATTGCAAGAGGCTTTGGAAGCGGGGGAAAGGATATTGCCACTAGACTTTCAAAAGAATTGGGAATACCTTGCTATGACAGACAGTTACTTACCTTAGCATCTGATAAGAGCGGGATAGATGAAAGTGTATTTGTTGAATGTGATGAAAAGCTCCGGTGGAGTCACATCAGCAATAAATTAAGGGCAGTACCTGTAAACGGAGTTCTCGAACCTCATGAAGAAAATTTTGTTTCAGATGTCAACGCATTTAATATTGTGGCAGATCTTATCAGATCTTTGGCAAAAAAGGAGAACTGCATTATTATAGGTAAGTGTGCAGATGACATTTTAAGAGAGTATCCAAATGTAATAAGCATCTATGTGGAAGCTCCAAGAGAAGCCTGTGTAAAGTCTATTTGTGAGAAGATGCATGTTTCTTCTCAGAGGGCAAACCAGCTTATCAAGTCGACGGATAAATACAGAGCTAAATATTATAATTACTATACCGGAGGCAAGGATTGGACAAATCCAACCAACTATGACTTAGTACTTAACAGCGACAGGATAGGCAGGGAAAAATGCGTTGAGATAATAAAGGAATATATCCGAATAAAATTCCAAAGTTAACATAAAAATGGACCATAGTCCCGGGGGCTATGGTCCACTATTATGTTAACTGCGGTTTTCGTATTGAGCTTCTTTTTCTTTATGTTTTCTTATTATCTCTTTCTTTTTCTCATCCCATTCTTTTCCGTCTAAAGGATAAAATAAAATTGAAATGCCACTGATGATAAGAGAGATGGCAGGAACTATCATCCAGGCAATGAGAAGTCCTTTCTTTGCTCTTTCTGACTGAAGGCCGGCGCCAAGACTCTGGTCATAGCCGTAGGCTTTCCATATAGTAAGGAAAAGGGCCTGAGCTATACTAAGAGCAGGCTTTGTGATAAAGCTGTTTATTCCGGCGTACATTCCTTCTCTTCTAAGGCCAGTCCTTGTTTCATCATAATCAATCACGTCGCCATTCATAAGTGGAACGCTGAACATACATCCGGTGTAACCGATACCAGCGCAGAAGAAACCAATGACTGCAACAAATGTAACATTTCCGAAAAATGCCATCATGAGGCAGGCCAGACCAAATTCAAAGCAAAGGAAGAGCAGCGATTTTTTAACTCCCAGCTTATTTGTCATGATCTTAAAAATAAACATTCCAGCCACAGCCCCGATAACCATTGGGATATAGCAAAGTTCCATTTTTATCTTGGTTTCTGCAAAATAATACAAAACTCCCTGCATGAGAGCGGTATTTATAAGCTGAGTCGTAAATGACAAGACTTCGAAGATAAGAAATGGCTTGTTCTTAAAGCATTCTGCAAGGGCTTTAAAAAATCCAGGTTGTTCCTCGTCTTTTACATAATCAAGTTCTTTATAAAAATAAGTTGAAACGAAAATAATCACTGCAGCGACAACGCCAATTCCAAGTAACACAAGCCTAAAGAAAGTTGGATCGTCATGTGGGTCCGGCTCAATAAGTGGTAGAAGAACCATAGGTCCCCCCAGGGAAATGACACCGAATATTATCTTAAAGATAAATATTGAGGCGCGGGTCTTGTTGTCTACAGTCATTTCATATGGCATAACATAAAGCGCCGTTGCGATTGCGGTATATAGGGTGTCGAACAAGAAGAGCATTGCCAGCATCTGTATCGACATTGCCATCTGGCTTCTTCCGAACAGATAAGGTACCCACATGAGAATAAAAATCAGGCCATAAAATGGAGCTCCGTATCTTATATACGGTATTCTTCGGCCTATTTTTGATTTTGTATGATCGGAAATGAAACCGAACAACGGATCATTTACGGCGTTCCATATGGCAAAGAGCAGCCAGACGACTGATGCATATTCAGTACTTAGGCCCATCCATTTGGTGTAAAAATAAGTCATCCCACCGCCAGTAACAATGCCGCATAGCACGCCGCACATGCTATCCGCCGCGGACAACCATAACTTTGAAGAAAGCTTTACTTCGCTTTCTGTACCATTTTTCATACCATCCTTCATACTTTTCCCTCCTGTCAAAACACTAACGGGCAAATGACTCGTTTTGTGTACTTTGGTTTAGAAACATGTGTTTTTGAATTTGTGTATCATACCTCAATATCAAATAATTAATCATAAGCCACAGCATAATCATTTATTCGACATGTTAGATAATAAATGCGCTGATGGTTCTGTAAAATTGTTTAATATGCACAATTTAATGATACTATATTGCAGGAAATCAGTTTTCCATAATCAGCCATAAAAGATGCATTTTTAGGCTTTTTTTAATGGCCTACGAGTTCTAGTACAGAAATCTTTGCCGTAGCATTTTAACTTATGACATTTGAGAAGGGACGGTTTATTTTTTTGGGGGTTAGAAAAATATATTATCAACTATAAAAGAATAAAAATCGATTTATTTTCAGATGGTT
The DNA here is from genome assembly GCA_946413945.1 of uncultured Lachnospiraceae bacterium. GTDB lineage: Bacteria > Bacillota > Clostridia > Lachnospirales > Lachnospiraceae > Eubacterium_Q. Next base: position 14,650 of record CAMKMR010000007.1, read on the forward strand.
ATTGTTGTAATAATATTTAATATGCTATAATGCACTTGCATATTGAATGGAAACGTTTTCAGAACACTTTCCATATATGCATTAATAAAATTATTTATGGGGAAACGAAAATGAAAAAATGTAGGTTGGTTGCAGTCACTTTAGTAGTGGCATTATTTTTGGCGTGTTTTAATGTTTGGATAACTCCCAGGGAGGTAAGGGCATCCGAAGCGCTAAGTAAAAGAAAAGCTGATATTATAGAAAAATCTGCGGATTATCTATATTCCAATGGTGGAAAGGAAAAAGGTTCTTTTTTTATAAATTCAAGGCTGGAAGCCGCAACAGTTCTAAAAATATATTCCAATAAAGATAAAAATGAAATAAATAAGTGGTTGAAAGGTGATATAAAGACATCAGATATTGATCTAAAAGCCAGATTATCCATGGCAAAGTTAGATAGTGAGTCTTTGGATGAACTCTTTAAAAATCAAAATAATGACGGGGGATTTGGACTTTCAGATGAATATGAAAGTGATATCTTAGATTCAATCCTTGTCTTAGAAGCATTAAATGTATATAAATTTAAATATGATGAGAGATCCATACAACTGGTTAATTATATAGCAAGGCAGATGAATTCTGATGGAACATATTCTTATACAAAGAATACTGCTTCAGATGATATATTAACTGCTATGGCATTATATTCAGTCAGCTATTTCATGAATGAAAATAATATTTCATCAGATCTTACATCGGGTATGAGAAGTAAGGTTAGAGTTTCACTTATTCCTAAGTATTCCTCCTCTTTTACAGAAGAAAATCTAGAAGAAAAGCTATATATTGCATTGGCACTGGATGAAACGAATTCTTTAAATGATTATGAAGAATTCATCAGCAGTCTTGAAAAAATACAAAATGAAGATGGAAGTTTTTATAACGATATTCATTTGACATCACTGGTTATCGGGGTTCTTGGAAATATGGATACAGATAATCTTATAAATATTTATGGCATTGCTATTAGTAATACATCCCAGGCTTATTACGGTATAGATAACAATATTGATGTTGACTGTACTGTTTATTTTGATGCAAAAATGGACTCAAAATATGAGATGAAAGCCATTATAAAAAATGGTGAAAGGGTAATAGCAGAAAGTGAACCTGAGGAAGTAACCTTCTTAAAAAATGATAATAAACTGACTGGAAAAATCAGTGGATTAGTGATTAATGAAAATTCAGATGATGGAATAAAAGTCTACGTTCAGATAATGGATGGGGATAAGGTTTTGTTTGAATCAGAATACAGTCAGATTACAATGAATAATCTTCCAAGAAATGAAGAAACAAGTATAGACGATTTTGCTATTGAATTAAGTGATCATTATTCATTTACGGGAGAAGATGCGTCATTTTTAATAAGTTATCAGATCAATTATTCAACGAATGTGGATAACAGTCTTTTGATGGTAGTGCAGGTATCAAAAGATGATGAAGTTTTAAAAGAAGAAAGTTATGAAGAAATTCTGCTTCCGGAGAAAGAGTATAACAAAAGAGAGGCCTGCAGTTTTGATGTGGATAGCAGCAAAACAGGCGAATATACAGTAATTGTAAAATGCTTATATAACGAAGAACTTCTATTTGAGGATAGTGAAAAATACTATGTTCTAGAGAAAAAATCTGTAAAGACAGAGGATGATAAAGAACAAACTGAAAAAATAGAAACACCTTCTGATGCGCCTATAGAAAGTATAATAGAACCTTTTTCTATAAGATTTATGAATATCAGGCTGACAGATTCTATCGGATATATAGATGAAGATAAGGAAATATCTGTTGGTTCAGAGATAGTTTACGGGGGGAATGAAACATTTAATGGAACTCTTGAGACAGAGATTTCTTTAGAAGATAAAGTAATAGATTCATTTAAAAATGAGGTGACTTTAGTTGCAGGAGAAGAAAAGTTTGCATTAGATGAAATAGGCAAATTTATTCCGGATAGTGAAGGAAAATATCATATAAAGATGACTTTATATGATAAGGATTCTAAAGAGATTGGATCAACAAGCAGAGATTATAAGGCTCTTAGTAAGAAGAAGATGGACCTTATCGCAAATAGTAATATCAGTTCAGATGAAAAGCAAACTGTTGATCTCAGATGGAATAATATATCTAATAGTGAAGAAAGATATAATTATAGGCTTTATAGAAGATATGATGGAACTGACTGGGTATCTAGATCCATATGGAATGAAGAAGATAAGATCAGGGTTCTTAATGTTTATCCATATATGCCTTATTTAAAGGATTGGATGACAACAACAATAAGCGGTTCTGAAACTCCTGCTGGAATGGGGATGTTTGAGATTGATTCAGTATATCATAATGATTATAATTCAGATCCAGAAAAGTATCTATTAGATGATCAGGGAAGATGGAAGTATGATGTTATATTCTTCGGAGCCAGTGACTGGAATAGCCATTATGATTTATCTGATAAAGCTTATGAAGTAACAAGAAAATTTACTGACACTGGTAGAGGGGTATTATTTGGACATGACACTCTTTGTGCAGATGATAATCATAAAAATTATATTAAATTTGCAAATGATATTGGAATAAAAATAATACCAAGAACAGGTGGTTCAATTGGTAGTACAGCAACGGTTGTAAAATATGGAACACTTACAAATTTAAAAACAAATTAGTTTCTGCTCTTACTTATTCGCATTATGGACTATGATGCTGT
>CAMKMR010000008.1 GCA_946413945.1 uncultured Lachnospiraceae bacterium
CTCTTATAAGAGCTTATCGCACAGCCTTATGTATCAGAGGGGACCGTGCAGATATCCCTTTAATAAAGGACGAGCGTTTAAGAGAATTTAATTTTGGAATATATGAAGGAAAAACCAGCGAAGAAAGAGACGCCATGTCAAACGGACGTTTCTCGGATTTCTTTAAGGCTCCAGAAAAGTTTGTTCCCAAAGAAGGTGGCGAAAGCCTTCCTGAACTTTTAGATAGAACACGTGACTTTATGAAAAATATGATCGAACCTTTAGCTCTTCTTAGCCCTGACGAAAATCCCTTTGGCAAAAATAAGAACATTGAAAGGATATTTATCTCCGGTCACGGTGCAATGAACAAAGCCATAATGATGTACGTTAAAGGACGCACAGATCTTTCCCTTTTCTGGGACGGACCATGGCAGAGAAACTGCAATGTCGTGATAATGAAATACGAAAATGAAAAATATGAGATTGTAAACGAAGAGGCATTTTTCGGCGAATAAATCATTCGCCCAAAAATGCCTCTTTAAACAATTTAATTAAAGTCGTAAGTATCAGCCGCAATTCTTAAGATCTGCTTCTTCCTCTATGTCTACCAATTCTGCATTTTTTGCAGCGTTTCTACTCTTTTTATGAGCCGCAACAAAGAAAGCGCCAATGATAAATGGGAATATGAGGCTGTAGAATCGATAAAGAATCGCCGCTGCAGCCGCAGATTCATTTGTAATAAATGTTGTAAATACTGTGATAAATACAAATTCCAGAGTTCCAAGTCCAGCCGGCGCGATCATTACTACGCCCAGCATATTCGTAAGTGCCATAAGCATCACGATCCTTACAGGATTAAGCTCATACTCAGGCGAAAGAACAATCCAAGGAATCGTATACCAGCTAAAAAGCTTAAGTATATTTAATAAAAGGAATATCACAGCTTCCTTTTTTCTGCCCAGGATATTTCTGCCTTCTTCATTAAAAGCAGTAACATTTGTCTCTATAAGCTCAAGCTTATCATGGAAACGGCTGCCCTCTTTAAGGATTTTTCTTGCCAGCTTTAATATAAGATCCGCCAACCATTTTGAGGCTGCAAGGAACATAAGAAATGCCACTATCACCGTAATCGCTACAAGCCCCAGCGCCATATAATCCGCATATTTTGTTATGCCTTTCTCATGTGTTAATAATAAGGTCACAAATGAAACTGCCCCCATAAGTCCTATTGCTATCTTCTGAAATGTGTACTGGGTAAGTGTCATGCCCGTTCCTTTAGATACAGGAACGCCACAGCTATTCATATAATAGATTTCAGCAAAACCAGAAGCTGACCCGAGTGTAGCTGCCTTATAGAAAGCACAATATACTCCGCAGCATATTCCCTGCCAAAGAGTCATTTTATTCTTTTCAAACATGGTCATCCTGCTTATTATCGCCCCTTCAAAGAAGAAATAGACAAGGGACATTATTGCTGCAATTATAGTAGAGCTGACCGGCATGTTTTTTATTATACCTAAAGCCTTATCGACAGTATCCTGCTGCCAGATATAAGCTAAATATACCAGTAAAAATATAACAGCCCACTTAATTATGCTGTTTCTTAATTCTTTTTTACTCATTAAATATAAAATCCTCTTTTATTATTTTTACAGTTACCCCCAACAATACAATATCTACAAAAAAAAGTAAAGCCATATCCCGGCTTTACTTTTGATTTTTTATTGATCACTTTGCTAGTTTTGTTGTCTTCTTTGACGCGTCTTTTGACTTCTTTGCTCCGCTGCCTGGCGTCTTTTTTTTGCTCGTTACTTCTTTCTCATCTTCATAATCATAGCGAAGAACTGTAACTGAAAGTGGCGCTACGTCCATAGTAATAGAATACTGAGCTCTGTCACAAGCTTCCTTTACTGCCTTATATTTCTTTCCAACAAGCCTTCCATGTCCGCCAAATCTTTCCTCATCGGAAGAAAGTATTTCTTCATAGTTTGTCAGACTTGGAACACCGATCTTATATTCTTTTCTTTCAACAGGCACAAAATTGCAGATAAACATAAGCTGAGCTTTTGCTGTCTTTCCTCTTCTTACAAATGTATAAATTCCTGACTTTTCATCATCAACCTTTATCCACTCAAAGCCCATTGGATCGTTATCATTATAATAAAGAGCATCATATTTTGTATAAATATGATTAAGTGCCTTTACCCATTCCTGCATTCCCTTATGCATTGGCTTATCTAACAAATACCAGTCAAGACTTCTTGCTTCGCTCCATTCTCTAAGCTGTCCAAATTCCTGTCCCATAAAGAGCAGCTTCTTACCAGGATGTCCTGCCATAAAGCCATATGCAGTACGAAGATTTGCAAACTTCTCATCCTCATTTCCCGGCATCTTATTCAGCATTGAACACTTAAGATGTACAACTTCATCATGAGAAAGAACCAGTATATAGTTCTCTGAATAAGTATATGAAAGAGAGAATGTAAGCTTATTATGATTAAAGCTTCTGAAATACGGATCAGACTTCATATATTCAAGGAAGTCGTTCATCCAGCCCATATTCCATTTAAAGAGGAAGCCAAGTCCTTCCATTGATGAAGGAGCAGTAACTCCTGGCCATGCTGTTGATTCCTCAGCAATGAGATAAGTTCCTGGATTTCTTTCCTCAAGAACCGCATTTATATTTCTAAGAAGCTCAATAGCTTCTAAATTCTCTTTGCCGCCATTCTTATTTGGGACCCAGCATCCAGCCTGCTTACCATAATCGAGATAGAGCATTGATGCAACCGCATCAACTCTAAGACCATCGATATGATATTTTTCTATCCAGAAAAGAGCATTTGCTGCAAGGAAGTTGGCAACTTCATTTCTACCATAATCAAAGATATAAGTACCCCAGTCAGGATGTTCCCCCTTTCTAGGATCTGCATTTTCATAGAGCGCCATGCCGTCAAATCTTCCAAGTCCATGAGCATCCTTAGGAAAATGCGCCGGTACCCAGTCAAGGATTACCCCAATATGTCTCTTATGCATTTCATCAATAAAATACATAAAATCCTCCGGAGTTCCATATCTTGAAGTAGGTGCATAATAATTTGTTACCTGATAACCCCAGGATCCGTCAAATGGATATTCAGCAATACCCATAAGTTCAACATGAGTATAGCCCATTTCTGTAAGATATGAACCTAATTGTTCCGCCAATTCCCTGTAATTATAGAAACCGAGATCTGCATCTTCATCCTTCTTTCTCCATGATCCAAGATGACATTCATAGATTGACATAGGTTCCTTGAGTCTAGTAACCCTGTCTTTCTTTTTTCTATCACTCATCCAATTAGAGTCATTCCATTTATACTGATTGATATCAAATACCACATTGGCATTATCTGGTCTTACCTGATTATAATTTCCGTATGGATCGTCCTTATATAAGATTTCTCCATATCTGGTTAAGATCTGATATTTATATACTGCTCCAGGCATAACATCTGGTATAAATAATTCATATATTCCTGATGAACTATGGATCTGCATCGGATTCAGCATTCCATCCCACATATTAAAGTCGCCAACAACCGATACTCGTCTGGCATCTGGTGCCCATACAGCAAAATATGTTCCCTTAACTCCATCTATCTCGCATGGATGAGCTCCCATCTTGTCATAAATATCATAATGCTTTCCTTCAGCAAAAAGATATGCATCAAAATCTGTTATCTTTCCATCAAATGCATATGCATCCGCTGTTTCAACACTTGTTCCATCATAATATTCTGTTAAAAGACGATACTTTGTCCCCTGTATTTTTTTTGTTGGAAAATAAATCCCGTAAAAACCGTCTTCGCTTACTTTTTCTAATGGATAATATGTTTTTCCTGACGCTGTTCTGATAGAAACCTTAGAAGAATGTGGCCTATAGCATGTTACTACCTGACCATCCCCATATTCATGAATACCAAGCAGCTGCTTAGGCGCATTGATTTTCCCTGCCATAAGTTCATCGTAAAGTATCCAGTTCACCCAATTGTGAAGTCTTTCATCCATAAATCTTTTCTCCTCCCGCTAATCTTAATATACAAGTTAGAGAAGAATCTCTAAGAGTCCTAGTATATAAGATTTTCACATCATAGTATGTGTTACTATTTTAACACGGAAACAAAAATTCTGCATCATATAATTGCTCTTAGGGAGATTTCATTTATCCTTGATTATGCCCCTTCCAATAAGCTATACTTATTTTATAAGCAAATTTTTAAGTATTATCCGGAGATAAGAAAATGGCTAAAAAAGCTGACGAAAACAATGGAATGACCCAACTTAATCAGGAAATAAAAGAGGGACATTTTAAAAAAATGTATCTTCTTACGGGTTCAGAACATTACCTGATAAATCAATACAGAGATTTCCTGAAAAATAGTCTGGTACCCCCTGATGATACTATGAATTTTTCTCATTATGACACATCAAACATCAGCTCAAAAGCAATAGCAAATGACCTGATCACTCTCCCTTTCCTGGCAGAGCATCGAGTTATCTTAGTTGAAGACAGCGGTTTTTTTACTAAATCCGATGAAGACCTGCTTAATGCCATAGAAAAAATGCCTGATGAAAATATCATCATCTTCTGTGAAAATGATACTGACAAAGGCAAAGCTGTTGACAAAAGAGGCAAACTGTATAAACTCTTCGAAAAGGCTGAAGGCGTATACAACTTTAACACAATGGATGAAAAGACCATTCTTATCTGGTTAAAGAAAAAAATAACTTCTGCAGGCCTAAGTTCTGAGGACGCTGCCATTTTCCGATTATATGAATCTGCAGGTCCTGACATGACCAGCCTTTCTAATGAAGTTGAAAAGCTTATCGGTTACTGCATTTCCAAAAATAATGTAACTGTAAAAGACGTAGAGGAAATATCTGTTTCAAAAACAGAAGACAAAGTATTTGAGATGATCGATGCCATATCTAAGCATGACAAAAAGAAGGCTATACTTTTATATAATGACTTAGTCCAGTTAAGAGAAGCGCCTATGAAGATTTTAGTCCTTATAACAAGGCATTATAATATCCTCTGTCAGATAGCCTTAATGCAGGAAGAAAAATATGACAGTTCTCATATGGCAAAAACTTTAAAGGTTAATCCTTATTTTTTAAAGAAATATATGGGAATTGCAAAACAGTATAAATACAAAGAACTATTAGCAGCTGCTAATAGTTGTGCAGATGCAGATTATGCAATAAAAACAGGAGCCCTTTCCGACAAAGACTCTCTCGAAAAACTTTTGATCAAACTGATGTAATAGATCAGCCGTTATAAATAACTTCCATATAATAAAAATCTGGTAAAACAAAAAACCTCAACATTAAAGTTGAGGTTTTTTTATATCAATCAAACAATTAAGCAAGTTTGTTAACAGCCTTATTAAGTCTTGATACTTTTCTTGCAGCTGTATTCTTATGAAGGATACCCTTCTTAGCAGCCTTATCGATCTTTGATGTAGCAACAAGTACTGCAGCGCTTGCAGCTTCCTTATTACCCTCTGCGATAGCAGCGTCAACCTTCTTTACAAGAGTCTTAAGCTCTGTCTTAACTGCCTTGTTTCTCATTTCCTTCTTCTTGCTTACAAGAATTCTCTTCTTAGCTGATTTGATGTTAGCCAATGTTCTTTACCTCCATAAAATAATATAACGTTATAATTTATTATGAATGATTCCATTTAGCCAAGACACGGTCAGCTTTCATAAAAAGCCGGGCATGTGAAACCACTATTTAACGTAATATAAAAACATGCAGAATTTATAATACAACAGCAGATAATGATAGTCAAGCAATATTTATAAGCTCAATGTAAATGCTATTTTCTTTTAATCTGATTCATCCAGCTTTCCCCAGCCAATCACAACTGCGCCATCTGTATCAGTACGATAGATCTTACAAGCTGCTTTTTTTAGCCTCTCTAAGGTTTCTTTTGCCGGATGTCCATAATGGTTATTTTCCCCTACAGATATTACACAGATATCACAAGACACTTTATCAAGAAATTCTTTTGAAAGTGAAGAAGCTGCCCCATGATGAGGACACTTGAGAATAAATAAGTCCTCCTCTCCCAGCAAGCTATAAGCTATATTATCTTCTGCTGCGGTGCTGATATCTCCGGTATAAAAAACTTTTACATTTTTATAGTTAAAAGTAATAAGCAAAGAATTATCATTTTTATTCTTATTCCTATAAGGATCAACAGGTCCCAGAACCTTAATAGTAAGATCACCTTTTTCTAAGCTATCTCCCGCTGAAAGATAGACAACTTCTGCCCCCAGCCGCTTCGCATGATATAAAAGCTTACTTAGATTTTCATCCTCACTTTTCTTTATTTCCTCATTTCCTTTTGCTTTATCTTTTCCCTCTCCCCCTTTTACATTAACTTCCATCTCTCGTCCTTCTTCCTCCAACGCCCTGGAAAAAGCAATCTTTTTTATCCTTATTTTTTCTATTTCAGAATATTCCAGCAACTCTAACAAACCATTTATATGATCTTCGTCCGTATGGGAAATAAAGATCATATCCACTTCAGAAATCCCATAATATTTTAAGGCTGGTATAAGTTCATAATAGCCTACATTCTTAACAGAACTACTGCCGCAATCTATTATGTAATTTCCTCCCCCGTATAGATGTACTATCGAAGAGTCTCCCTGTCCTACATCTAAAAATACGATCCTCGATCTTAGATGATTCGCAAATTTTGTAGTACCCGCAACAATTCCTATGTATAGGAAAAACAGCGCCACAGAAAAAATATATTTTTTTCTCTTAGATAGATGCCTACTTTCTCCAAGAACAAATTTATAAATGATAGCAAGAATTCCTAAAAGCAGTATTAAAAAGATGACCATCCCAATAACACTTATATGTCCTGTTGAAATATAAGAAGCCGGCAGTTTTAAACATATTCTTCCCAGCCATTCATATGCTCTAAGAACAAGGTAGCTTGGATATGCCGCTATCTTTCCAGTTACTATCGCAAGATCATTACTAAAAAAGCCCATTCCTATAAAAATAAGAATTCCTATAAAGCCAAAAATAACTGCCACAGAAATAAATGGTCCTATGATCATATTAAAGATAAGAGCATATGTGGGTATTCCATAATAATTAGACAGCAATGTCCCCAGCATAAAAGCATTCATACATAGCCCTAATAAAAAGGTCCTTATAAAATACTTAAAGTATTTTCTTAGCCATAAAGGAAGATATAAAAATCTGTCCTGCCTAAAAATCCTCTTATAGATATCCGAACTAACAATAACACTGAGCACCGAAAGATAGCTCATAATAAGACCTGCCGAACTTAAAGAGTAAGGCCAGATAAGAACACTTATAAAAAGAGCTAAAGAAAGAGAAGTAAAACTATCAGCTGATCTTTTAGCCATTTTCCCTAGCATGATAACTCCCATCATTATAACTGCTCTTAAGGTCGCTTCAGCAAAGCCAGTTAAAAAGCCATAGATCAGTAATAAAACCATAGTTAAAAATGCAGCCAAGCTCCTCCTCTTAGTTAGAGATATAAAAAGAAAATATAAAGCCTCACTTATAAGAGCTATATGAAGTCCGGAAATAGCCAGAATATGTGCTATGCCATTCATCTGATAGATAGTTCTTATCTCTTTATCTATATAACTTTTATCCCCCAATATCATGGCCGAAAGAATCCCTGCTTCTTTTGGGGGCAGTATATATAACAAGCCTTCTTCCATTTTTTTCTTACAAGTCTCTAAGATATCTGTCCCCTTTTTATGTCCCCTTACCTTTCCACTTATCTGATAATAAATCCCCTTCGCCTTGTAATATTCCCTTTGATCAAAACTTCCAGGATTAGACTTTTGATCAATTCTATTTATCACGCCTTTTATCCTTATAAAATCTCCCGACATAAAAGCATCTCTGTCATCTTCTATTTTCACCCTGGCAACGAGTCTTATATTTTCCACCTTTATTATCAATTGATGATAATAATCCCCCTCCTTTACTGAGATTATCCTTCCCTCTAAAGTAACTTCCTTATCCTCATATTCTGCCATGCTGCGATTTGTTGCATTTACCCTGACTAAATAGCCCGCAGCATGCATTATTCCTAGAAAAAACATTAAAAAAAGCAGCAAATATACGATTTTTAAATCCTCCTTCGTATATTTTCTGCTTTCTTTTAAAATTATCCCGGCAACTAAAATTACCGGGATAATAAATATGTAATTAAATGCTAGAAGCTTTAAAGTAAGCTCCCCCGTTATAAAAAAGAGAAGCCCAAAAGCCAAAGGTCTTTTAATTTCCATAATAATAAAATGATGCGTCTGTATAGGTGTTTTTTTCCACCTGCCCACCGTCCGTATATGTGACAGTGATGACAATATCTCCTATATTTTTTATCTGAGATAAAGAAGAAACCAACGCCGCCTTGTTAAGCAGCAATTCTTCTGTCGAAATGTTATCTTTCGCCTCAAGTTGAAGAACTACCGTATTATTCTCAGCCATTGTATAACCACTATAACTAAGGCAATCCGGGATTGGAGTCTGAGCTATCACTTCTTCCACAGATCCGGCCACATTATCCGGCTGTTTTAAAGCATATTTCTCTTCATTCGAAAGAAGGCTCTCCCCATCTGTATAATATATCTTTATCTGATTTCCATCAGAAGATCTGATATCCTCTTCAAGGCCCTCTGAAATAGTGTTCTTAATCTTAGAGCTATTTCCACAGCCTGTAAGTCCCATACAAAAAGCCATAAGAAGGCTGGTAAGTACTACTGTAGATGCATTGGTCTTTTTCTTCTTTGTAACTTGAGTCTTATCCACATGAGTTTCATGTTTAAGTGGTATTCTCACTGTAAATGTAGTTCCCTTTCCTGATTCGCTATAAAGTCTTATGGTTCCTCCGTGCGCATTAACAACATTTCTTGAGATTGAAAGCCCAAGACCTGTTCCACCTGTATCGCGGCTTCTCGCCTTATCTACTCTATAGAATTTATCAAACACTTTATCCTTTGCATCATCAGGAATACCAACTCCGGAATCTGCCACCTTAACGTAAAAATATTTATGATCCGCGTTAAGGGAAATCTTGATCCAACCATTATCTACATTATACTTAACTGCATTTTCCACAAGATTAGATATAGCAATAGAGAATTTTACGCTGTCTACATCAGCTTTAACATCTTTATAGCTTTCATATGTAAGCCTGATGCCTCTGTTTTCAGCAAGAGGCGTAACCCTCTTAAGAATAACATCGATCAGTTCATTGATATCTGCATTTTTAAAATTCATGATAGTATTCTGCTTATCTGTTTTAACAAGGATCAGCAGATCATTTATAGTTGTCGTCTCTCTATCAATCTCAGCAACAATATCACTCATAAATTCCTTATATTCTTCTGCAGTAGAATTTTCATTTTGAAGAAGTGACTCTGCCAATATCTTCATAGATGTAATAGGCGTCTTTAATTCGTGCGATACATTTGAAACAAATTCCTGTCTTGACTGATCCGCCGAAGCCAGCTTGCTTAAAACCGCATTATAGTTTCTTACCAGATATCTTGTCTCTCTAAATCCCTTTTCATCAATCTTACTATCAAAATTCCCATCAGAAGCCTGTCGTATCTGCTTTGTTATCCTTATAGTATCCTTTACGGAAATCTTCGCTATAAACACCGCTGCGATCACTGCTAAAATAAAGATCCCACCTACATAAAAAGGAAGTTTAAAAAAGATCTGTTTATAGACCTTTTCTATCTTTTTATTAGAAGCTGTTGATATGATAACTCCCTTGATCTGCCCTTCGCTATTGATTATCGGAAGCATAACTGTGGCTACTCCACTCCTGATATAGCTTATATTTTCTTTTTTCCCAGTCATTACATCCATAACTTCCCTGGAAATAATATAAGTACCACAATCCTTTTCACTATCATCTTCTTTAGTTGAAAATGTATCTTTCTTTACCTGATAGTCTCTTCTTACTACGATCACTCTTCCCTGATTCAGCTTAGCCATTTCATTTATCTCATAACTGATCCCCTGATTAGCAAGGGCTTTTTCAATATTGAGATTGCTAAGTTCGTCGCTAAGACCTTGAGCATCTTCCATAGTGGAATCTATAAGACCTTTTGCCTCACCTCTCACTATAGTATGTACTGTAAAAGCACTTAACAACGCTATTACTACAAGTAACAAAAGAATGATAGTAGAGAGGAGAAAACCTCTCATACTGATGTAATATTTTTTTTCAGTTTTCTTTTTCATCTATGCCTTAAACTTCGCTTCCTACTGCCTCATAAGCCAGATCGTATAACTTATCCTGAGCATCAATTAAAGGATTTTCATGAGCTATATAAACATAGGATCCATCTTCCTTCTGAACCCTGGCCTTTACATTATCAGAGAGTAAAGTATTAAATATCTCTCTTATCCTACCTTTAATGTCCTTATCAAATACAGGCATAGCAACCTCTACACGTCTGAGAGTATTCCTTGTCATAAAGTCGGCTGAAGAAATAAACATTTCTTCTCTCTCTCCCTGGCCAAAAATATAGATTCTTGAATGCTCTAAGAATCTTCCTACTATACTGATGACCCTGATATTATCAGTTACTCCGGGAATCTGGCTCCTGAGACAATTTATGCCTCGGATCACCATATCTATCTTAACTCCCGCCTTTGATGCCTCTATAAGTTTATCTATTATCTTCTTATCTGTCAGTGAATTTATCTTTATACCAAGATAAGCTTGTCCTCCATTTTTTGCAATATCTATTTCTCTACTTATCCTGTCGATTATCTTATCCTGTAAGCACTTTGGTGCAACCATAAGAGCCTCAGTTTCTTCCATAACTTCGCCAAGACTGAGCTTTTTAAAGATTGTGTCAGCCTCTTTTCCTATAAGCTGATTTCCTGTCATAATACTGATATCTGTATATAAACGGGCTGTTTTTTCATTATAATTGCCAGTCCCTATCTGCGTGATATATTTTATACCCTCCTTTGTCTTTTTTGTGATAAGACAAAGTTTTGAATGAACCTTAAGTCCATCAAGTCCATATATTACGTGGCAGCCAGCCTGTTCTAACTGTCTTGACCATTCAATATTGTTTTCCTCATCAAAGCGTGCTTTTAATTCTACAAGTACATCTACCTGCTTGCCATTTTCAGCAGCCTCGACCAAATACTCTACAACCTTACTATGCTTAGCCAGTCTGTAGAGGGTCATTTTAATAGAAACAACCTCAGGATCATTTGCGGCCTCATGAAGCAGATTAAGGAAAGGTCTTATACTTTCATATGGATAATGAAGCATCTTGTCCTTTTCTAACACCTGAGGAAGCAAAGCTTTTGTCTCGTCAAGTGAAGGCGATTTCTGAGGTACCCTCTTATCAAAAAAGAGTTCCGGTTTATGGCGCAGAAAATCCTGGATCTCAAATACAAAAGAAAGATCCAATGGAGAATGCAGCTTAAATATCATATCCTTATCAATATTAAGGAATTTCTTCATCTTGCTTAGTACTTTTTTATCAAGATCTCTGGTATATTCCATTCTTACAGGCGTAAGCTTTTTCCTCATTTTAATGACTTCTGCCATATGATCTCTATAGCTGAGTTCTTCATCAAAAACCTTATCTGCATCTATATCCGCATTTCTAGTAACCCTGATAAGAGACTTACTGGTAATGGAATATCCCTGAAATACACTAGGCAAAAAGTGCAGGATAAGTTCTTCCGCCAACATATAATAACCCTTATTTCCCGGAATTGGAATAAGCCTTTTAAACATTCCATTATTACACGGAACGATACCCAGTCTCTGTTTATTAGCCTTAGTCTCAAGGACAGCCACTGCGCAGATCTCATTGTTTTTTATAAATGGAAACGGCTGCTTTTTACTTACCGTAATAGGTGAAAGCAGCGGCAGGATCTCTCTTTCAAAATATTGTTGCAGATAATTGCCTTCTTTTTGATCTAGCTTTGCGAAATCTATAAGATGGACATCATGTTCCTGAAGCTTATTCATCAGATTCTGATATGAAACATCCTTACGGGAATAAAGTTCTTTTACCTTTTCCCTTATAGCTTCCAGCTGTTCGCTGGCCTTCATATTCGTCTTATTATCCTTTTCATCATCAAGGAGCATTTCATCATGAAGAGACCCTACTCTCACCATAAAGAATTCATCTAGATTTGTTTGAAATATAGAAACGAAACTTAACCTTTCACAAAGAGGACTACGTTCATCCTCAGACTCTTCAAGAACCCTCTCATTAAACTTTAACCAGGAAAGTTCTCTATTATCATATTTTTTCTCACCCATATTAACCTCCCTTTTCACAAACCTGTCCCCAAATATGAGCATGGCAAAACTTCTGTCACCGATCTGATATCGCCCGTCTCATTTTACCTTCTCATTATATATAAAAATGTCACTGCTAGCAATTGAGTATTTACACATATTTCTCGCTTCAGTCACTTAAAAAAAATGAATTAATATATTTTTAATATTATTTATTTTGACAGGAACCGCGCTATAACTTATCATAGTAAGGTATGAAATTTTACTATTCAGGTGAGGGGCATCTAATGAAAGCATTCATTAAAAAAAATCCATATATTTTATGGCTTTTATATATACCATTTTATTTTATCTGCTTCGTCGCTCTTGAAAAGAGGAATGATGTCAGTTTTCATACTATTCACTGTCATCTTGACGATCTTATACCTTTTTATGAATATTTTATAGTCCCATACCTCTTATGGTTTGCCTATATAATAGTGGCTGTTTCATATTTTATTTTATTTGAAAGAAAGGAACTGAACCCTTTAGCCTGTTATCTGGCAGCCGGAATGACTGTATTTTTACTTATCTCATGGCTTTATCCTAACATCCTTTACTTAAGGCCGGAGCTTTATCCTAGAGATAACATTTTTACAGACCTGGTAAAGCATTTACAGTCCACTGATACTCCTACAAATGTACTCCCCAGCATTCATGTTTATAATACTTTATGTGTCACTACAGCCCTTCTTCTTAATGAGAGATTTAATAAAAGCAGATTAAGAAGAGTGCTCATCATCATACTTTCAGTACTTATAATCATGTCTACTGTTTTCTTAAAACAACATTCAGTAATCGATGTTGTTTCAGCATTTTTAATGGCTACGGTCTTCTTTATACTTATATATGTAATTCCTAGCCGAAGAAAGAAGAAGGTTAACTAAATGGAAAAAAAGAAAAAACTCTTAACCATCGCCATTCCCTGCTATAATTCAGAAAATTATATGGACAGGGCGATCAAATCCTGCCTTATTGATGAAGATTCTATTGAGATCATCATTGTAGATGACGGTTCAAAAGATTCAACTTTCAAAAAGGCTGATGCTTACGCTAAGGAATACCCTGATATAATTAAAGTGATACACAAAGAAAATGGCGGTCATGGAGATGCAGTAATAACAGGTCTTAAATCTGCCAGCGGCCGATATTTCAAGGTTCTTGACAGTGATGACTGGCTTGGAAAAAAAGCTTTAAAAGTAATCCTTACCTTCCTGAAAGAAAACGAGAAGGTCGATACAGAATTTGATATGCTCATCTCCGATTATGTATATGAAAAACTTGGCAAGAAGAAAAAAAGACGCATTTCCTACAAAGGCGAAATGCCGGTAAGAACAACTTTTTCCTGGGATAGTGTTAAAAGATTTAAACCTTGGGAAAATATATTAATGCATTCAGTCATCTATCGTACAGATCTCTTGCTCCATACAAATTTAGAACTTCCTAAACATACTTTTTATGTAGATAACATCTATGTATACCATCCTCTTCCATATATGAAGAAGCTTTATTACATCGATGTTGATCTTTATCATTATTTTATCGGAAGAGATGATCAGTCAGTAAATGAAAAGAACATGATCGAGCGTATCGATCAGCAACTTCTTGTAACAAGAATGCTTATAGAGGACCACCCTTTAAGAACGATTGAAAATAAACAGCTCCGTCGTTACCTGAGTCAGTATCTGGCTGTAATGATGGCTGTATCTACTGCATTTTTGATAAAAGACGGCTCCGCGGAAGCTTTAAAAAAGAGGGATGACCTCTGGGAATTCTTAAAGGATTCCAAGAATGGCCAATATAAGTATGTTAACCGCCATATACTCGGCCGTTCAATGCAGATGAAAACAAAACTTGGCACAGCAATAATTAAGATCGGATATGAGATTTCACAAAAACTGATCGGCTTTAATTAAAATAAAAAAATCCAGTGACTATTTAGATCACTGGATTTTTTATACCCTTATTAATATACTAAGCTTTTTTTACTCAAGTTCTTTTTTGCTTCTTTTACTAAATGATATTACAACATTTTTAATTATCTTTAGTTACCCCATCTGTCTTAATGATGAATTTAACATTTCCCTTTTTACCATCTAAAATTCCTGAGAAACTCTGATAATCATCAGCTGCCTTTCTCATTGAATTAAATTTGTTAACAAGTTCATCCATGTCGGCTTCGCCATTATCAACTGCTTTAAGTAATTCCTTAGTAGCATCATTAAGCTTTGCTGCGCCATCATTAAGTTTTGCACTGTTATCATTAAGCTCTTTTACTCCATTCTCTAACTGAGCTGCTCCTTCTTTAAGTGTTGCTGCACCAGAATTAAGTTGCCCTGTTCCATCCTTTAAGCCTAAAGTACCGTTTTTAAGAGCAGCTGCACCATCAGCAACTTTTTCGTTTCCCTCTGCAAGAGCAAGTGAACCAGATGCAAGATCAGCTGCACCATTTGCTGCTGCATCCATATATTTCTTAAGTGTATCGATTTTAGCAGAATACTGTTCACTAAGTGCTACAACCTTACCCATCATCTGAGCAAGTGTTACATTACATCCAGCCTCAGCATAGATCTTGCAAAGGCCTGTGATCGTACCTGATAAAGCTCCCATAGCAGTTGTAAGATTAGTAGATATATTGCTTATTACAACGCTGAATTCCTTCGCGAGATTAGCATATTCTGTTGCATAACCTGTTCCGTAACCTGTTGCAAAACCATTTCCGTAGCCCTGTCCATAACCACTGCCATAACCTGCTTTAAATAAGCTTAACTCTAAATCAGCAATGCTTGCTTCAACTTCAGTTTCAACAGTTGCTCTGATCTGATCCTCAATTCCCGGAACTGCTACTTTAAGTTCTTCTACAGTAAGCCCCATCTCTTTTGCTTTATTCTGTAATGCTAATGCTGTGTTTGCTTCAACCATCTGACTCTTTAATGCCTTAATCTGATCTGATGCAAGTGCATCGATAGTTCCAAGAGCAGTTTCTGAATCAAGATCTGCTACTGCACTCTCTGCAGCACTTCTTGCATCATCTGTTATTACATGAGACTGGCCATCAGCACCAATATATGCTTCTCCGGCTCCAATTGCTTCTCCCTTTGCTTTACCTGTACTTGCGATAACTGAAGCTGCATTCTCGCCAGCCTGAGCTGCCTTTGCAAGTTCAGGTGTTTCAGCTGTTATACTTCCCTGAACAGCTTTTGTAACTGATTCTGTGATTGAAGCAGCAAGACTGTCCTTATCAGGAGCTCCCAATCTCCCAGCTTCCTTTTGAATATCTTCTTCAACCTTAGCCTTCTCTTCATCTGATAAATTTGTAGCAGCTGCAAATGATTCTTTCCCCGGAATATTTATACCCTGTACCTGCTCATTTATCCGGCTTAAACCATCACTTAACTCAGCTGCTCCCTGACTTAAACTAAGAGCACCATTTGCTGCAGCTCTTGCACCTTCAGAAAGACTTGCAGCGCCTGCATCAAGTTTAACTGCACCTAATTCTAAATCCTTGCAGCCATCACTGAGACGATCTGCTCCATCGCTTAAACTAGCTGCTCCATCACTTACCTTAGAAACGCCATCAGTATAATCCTTTATCCCTTTTGCAAGGTCATTCATTCCACTACCGTATTTTGAAGTAAGCTCATTAATACGAGACTCAAGGTTTTCAGCATCAAAATCCTTATCCGAAAGAGCCGTTGTTGTTGCAACTGTTACAGCCATATTCATTTCGAAATCAGTTGTATCAGCTGTTACCTCAAAATAATCAGGGATACTAAGATCTATCTTTTCAAGGTCAAGGCTGCTCTTAAGTCCTGGAAGTCCCATACCTATAACTATGAAATGACCTCCATCAGAGATAACCTTACCATTTGTAACTTCTACATTTGAGAAATTATCTGCACTAAGAAGGAAACCTGTTGCCATGATAAACGGAACATAAACCTTTCCTTCCTTAGCCTTATTTGTGTAATCAAAACGTATCTTTACTGAACCAGCCTTACCAGCAAGGTCTTTTGCATCTATTTCCTTATCATCTAAGAAATAAGTAACCTTAACTGCTACAGGAATTTCCTTATCAGTTTTCCCCTGATAATATATATCATTTCCATTAGCATCCCAGCTGATCTTATTTCCACTCTTGCTAAATGCTTCGTCCCCTTTTACATTTTCAATATCTTTAAGCTCTGAAACATCTTCTAACTTATCTTTTTTATCAGTATTTTTTAACCATACACTGTCGATAGTCTTTGTAGGATTACCATATTCATCAGCAATGACATATACTGTTTCTTCTTTATCTGTATTTGCAGGAGAGCTTATATTAAGCGAATCTGTGATGGCATCTGTAAGTCCATCTGCATCACCACCTGAAGCAAGAGCTTCAACCTGAGGAACATTTTCAGCCACCCCTGATCCCATTCTGCCACAGGCTGCAGTGCTAAGAGCCATAGAACATGCAAGTACAGCAGCAACAACCTTTTTATTACTTACTTTTCTCATATTATCCGTCCTTTCTTCTATACTGAGGTAAGTGCATTTTTATTATGCCTTAAAGACCTCATACTTCTTGTAGAATGAATTATCAA
>CAMKMR010000009.1 GCA_946413945.1 uncultured Lachnospiraceae bacterium
GATGGCAGTTGGAAAGACGGAGAGACAAGAGCAGTCATTTCTCCTGACACAGACCATAAGATTATCCTTTCATGCAATGGCCGTCTTACAGAAGAAAGAGATGTGGACGTGGTATTTCCAGTTCTCCATGGACTTTGGGGAGAGGATGGAACGATTCAGGGACTCTTTGAGATGGCTCATCTTCCATATGTTGGCTGTGGTCATCTTTCATCAGCAGTCACAATGGACAAGTTTTTCACTAAGATAATAGCTGATTCCTGCGGCGTAGCACAGGCGAAGTATACTGCTGTAAAGAAATATCAGTTAAAGGATATGGATAAAGTAGTTGCGAGAGTTGAAAGTGAAAGAGAATATCCTGTATTTATCAAGCCTTCAAATGCAGGCTCGTCAACAGGTGTTACAAAGGCTCACAACAGGCAGGAACTGATCGATGGTCTTTACAAGGCAGCAACTATAGATGCAAAGATCCTTGTTGAAGAGACAATAGTTGGCAGGGAGATAGAATGTGCCGTTTACGGACATGATGATAATGTATTTGCAACAGGTGTTGGCGAAATCCTTGCAGCAGCTGAATTCTATGACTATGATGCAAAGTATAATAATGCAGAGTCAAAGACAGTGCTAGATCCTGAAATTCCAGCTGAAAAGCTTGAAGAAATAAGGAAGATGGCAGTAAAGATCTTTAAGGCCTGCGATGGGTTTGGGTTTTCACGTGTGGATTTTTTCCTTGAAAAAGATACTAACCGTGTCGTATTTAACGAGATCAATACAATTCCTGGTCATACAGCTATAAGCATGTATCCTATGCTTATGAAGCGTGCAGGACATGAAATGGGTGAATATGTCGACGGTCTTATAGAGATGGCATATGAAAGACATGAATAATTATGCATATTATAGATGTCGATTGGAATGAATGATAAAAATGTATCTAAAATGACGTTGATAATAAAAAAACAAGGGTGGCGACCCTTGTTTTTTTAAGTTGTGGCACGGTGTTTGCAGTATTAAGACTCTAAAAAGTTTCTGCCGACCATACGGAATATTAGATAGATCATAAATAAGATCACTACTAAGCATGATAAAGAGATAAGGAGACATAGCTTTTTAGTTGAATAAATGCTGCTAGGGATAATATAAGCAGATGCATTTATAAAAATGTGAAGGAATATGCCGGGTAATATACTTCTAAATCTGTAACATAAAACGCCGAGCAGTATGCCTATTAAAAAGGCATAGCAGCCCTGAATCATGTTAAGATGATAAATGGCAAAAAGCATAGTCTGGATAAAAATAGCAATTTTTAATTTCGTTCCCTCTCTGGCATAAGAAAATGTTACGCCCCTGAAAAGAAGTTCTTCTGCTATAGGAGCAAGGAGGATCGTTGAAAAAATTGTCAGCCATGAAACCTTGCTTCCAAGAAGGCTTTCCATATTTTCGCTATAGTTTTTAAGAGCTGACGGGAAGATATCCGTCAGCAGATTAAGTAAGGCTGATACAAACAGCTGAAGGCTGAAGCTAAGGACGATGAGAAGGGGGATAAGTATAAGGGCTTTTTTTCCATCTGCTTTAGCTGAGTTAATTTCTTCATCTTCTGTCGCGTTTATTTTATGAAACTTCATCAGATACCAGCTTGCAAAGGTGATAAGCATAGCAAGGAATCTTATTACATTAAAAAAGCCTTCATTTATGAGGATTATATCATCAGTAGCGGCATTTGCTGTGCCGCTGCTGATAAAAGTCATAAAGAAAGCTGCATAATAAGCAATATAATATAAAATAAATGCAATAAGAAGAGGGAGAAAGCTTAAACAAAGTGATCTTTTATTATATTTCTCCATACCAAATCCTCTTATTTCATAAGCTTCTTGTCAATCTCTCGCTGTTTCTTTTCCTTAGCCTTGTTAGCTTTGGCCTCGTCTTTAGCCTTTCTATACTCCATTTCCTGAGCTAACTGCTTCTGGTACTTAGCTTGACGAGCTACCATCTTTTCACGGAAAGATTTCTTTTTCTTCTTTCCGTTTTCATCAAGAGTTTCCTGCATCTGTTTCTTCTTTGTTGCCTTGTGGAGAGCCTTAACACCTACAAGATAGATGCCTGAAACCATGGCTTTTACTTCGCCATGCTGTGGAACATCTTCATAGATTGCGTCGTCACAGATAAGAGTAACTACCTGAGGACCAACCTTAGCTTTAACAACAGGAACCTTAGACTTCTGATAACGCTTTGGCATCTGATCCATAACAATCTTAGGGAGTTTTGCATCCTTTATTGGCATGATCTTCTTATCAATGATAAACATTGATGTTTGCTGTGCTGCTGCGTTTATCTCTTCCTTCTGAGCCATCTGCTTTTTCTGCATCTTGTTTCCAAGAATATAAAGTACCACCATGACTACGAGCAGTACTCCTATTACAATTCCGATAATAATTAATGGGTTCATCTTAATCCTCCGATTCTTTTTCTACGTTGTCTAACATTGCCTGAATTTTATCAGGAATAGAATTATAAAATTCTTTTCTTTCATTTGCATCCATCTTGGCAGGGTAATAAGGTTTACTGAATTCAATAGTAACCTCACGACTTCTGATCATATGGAATTTATTTGCTTCGAAAATCTTATCAAAGCCTGTAAGAGCACAAAGAACCATAGGGCTTTGTGATTTCTCAGCCATGCGATAGCCTCCGGATTTAAATGGGAGAAGCTTATCGCCGTGATTTCTTGTTCCTTCTGGATAAAGACCAATTGAAAGGCCTTCAGTCATATTTGTGATACCTTCATTTATCGTTTCAAGTCCGGCTCTGACATTTTTTCTATCCAGGAAAAGACAGCCAATATCCTTCATGTATAAAGGAAACAGTGGAACCTTCAGGAACTCTTTTTTAGCAACGAAACCGATAGGTTTCTTCATTACTGACTGCATGGCTATTATATCAAAATAGCTTCTGTGATTTGCTACAAAAAGTGCAGCACTGTCAGGGAGGTTTTCCTCACCTTTGACCTTTATTTTGGTACCAGCGATAAAAAGGAGTCCTTTGAAAAATCTGCCTACATATTTTCTGGACTTTTCCCAGGATTTAAACTTATCCTTTTTGAAAAGTGCCGCAAAATACAAATGAGCAGGAATAGAAAAGACAATACTGATTATCGCATATAAAAGTGCAATTATTAATCTCATATCTTACCTTCCATATAATTTTGCTGTATCGTAAAGCCTTTGGGCAAGCTGCGGGTTTAGTGCGTCAGATTTGTAACGCCATCCCCAGTTACCTTCGGTGACTTTATTATCATTATACCTTGCCCAGGAGTCAAGTGAAAGTATATCTTGCAATGTGATGATAGCATGTTTTGCAACAGAGCTAAAAGCCGCCCTTATCATAACCCAGCTCACATCATTTGCGTCCGTACTGTAATATCTCCTGAGTTTGTCTTTAGATGTTTCATATGCATGCTTGTACCAGCCCAGACAGGTATCGGTGTCATGGGTAGATGCATAACATACTGAATTTTCTGTATGATTGTGTGGTAAAAAATGATTCTCATACGGAGCATCAAAGGCATATAATAACACCCTTACATCGGCTAAATTAAAGTTTTTACGAAACTTTTCCAGATCCTCATCAAGAGGACCTAAGTCTTCTGTAAAAAATGGAAGAAGAGGTCCATAGATCTGTTTAAGATCTTTAAAAAGAAGTTCTCCGTCATTTAAAAGCCAGTGTCCGTTTGTTGCATCCTTGTCGCCACTTGCTACAGCCCAGCTCTTTATGAAGCCCTTAAAGTTACTTAATTTAAGCTGGTCGGTTAGTGAAAGCTGCCTGGCTATTCTTTTTTTCCACCAATCAAAATTTTGTTTTTTATGTTCCTGCCAATTATAAAGCGGATAAGAAAGGATCTTACCATAGCTTAAAAAATAATCAGGAGGAAGACCGGCAATATATAGAGGCCTATTTTCTTTATCCAGTAAAAAAAGCTCCTTATTTGCCCAGACATCAACACTGTCAAGTCCCACATAAAATGGAATCTCCCCGATTATTGTGATACCTCTTTTATTGGCGTATTTTTTTAGACAGTCCCATTCATAAAAGAAGAGAAACTGGATGAAGCTGTAATAAGCAATCTGGCTTTTGAGTTTCATTTCCCAGTTTTTACGGTCTTTTTCTGAGGGGCATCTTATGGAAGCTTCCCAGCTATACCAGGGAGCGCCCTTGTGATGATCCTTTGCTGCCATAAAAAGGCAGTAATCAGACAACCAGGAGTTATCTGATAAAAAAGAATTGTAGTTACTTATCAGATCAGGATCTATTTTATTATAGTTATCAATAAAACGAGAATATGCTTTTTTCAGCAGATTCTGTTTAAAAGTTATGACATTTCCATAATGGATATTTTCAGGGTTCCATTGAGGCATATCCTGAAAGTCATTATCAAAAAGCAGACCTAAAGTTTTAAGGTGATCAGGGCTGATAAGATAGGGATTACCTGCAAAGGATGAAAATACCTGGAATGGCGATTCAGAAAAAGCCGTCGGGCCTAAGGGAAGAACTTCCCAAAGTTTCATGCCGCTCTGCTTTAAGAAATCGATGAATTCATAGGCCTTCTTTCCCAGATCTCCAATGCCATAGGGGCCAGGAAACGAACTGGGATGAAGGAGAATGCCGGCTGATCTTTTAGATGAGCCGATGCCTTGTTCGAGTTCCATATATTATTTCGAACCTCCATCAGTGCTAAAGCATATCAAGTAGTTATGCAGTGCAAAAGCATATAAAATAACTTCTCAAGTAGTTATGCAGTGCTAAAACATAGAATATAACTTTTCAAATAGAGGTATAGACCTTTCAACAGTTTCGGTTGGTACACAGTAAGAGATTCTCATATATCCAGGACAAAGGAAAGAATCTCCTGGAACAATTATAAGACCCAGTTCTTTTGCTGCTGTCCAGCAGAAGAGATTAGCATCATCGATAGGAGCCTTAGGGAACATATAAAATGTACCATTTGGCTTAACACATTCATAACCGATATCTGTTAATGCTTTATAGAGAATGTCAGCATTCTTTTCATAGATAGAAAGATCAGCTGTCATATCAATAACCTTTTCAATCGCAAATTGCATGATAGAAGATGGGCAGTTGTGACCTGTAAATCTTGAAATCTGACCGCACATTGGTACTATCTTTTCAGCATCCTTAGCCTTAGGGTTAACAGCAAGGTATCCGATACGTTCACCAGGAAGAGAAAGAGACTTACTGAATGAATAACACATAATGGAATTATCATAATGAGCTGAAACAAAAGGCGAATCAGTTCCTTTGAAAATGATCTCACGATATGGTTCATCGGTTATAAGGAAGATCTCATGACCAAATTCTTCCTGTTTTGCATTAAGGATTGTTGCAAGCTTTTCAATAGTTGCTGTTGTATATACAATACCTGAAGGATTATTAGGCGAATTGATAAGAACAGCGTGAACATTTGGATTAAGAAGCTCTTCAAACTTCTCAAAGTTGATCTGAAAACTTGTTAAATCTGCAGGGACAACCTTAAGAACAGCACCTGTTCCAGTAACGTAAGGTATATATTCAGGAAAGTATGGGGCAAAAGTGATAACCTCATCTCCTGGTTTTGTTACTGCACGAAGGGCATGACTAAGAGCTCCGGCCGCACCTGATGTAGGGAAAATATGCTCTGGCGTATAAGTCATACCAAATCTTTTATTTAAAGAATCGGCAATAGCCTTCTTTGTTGTTGGCTGTCCAAGAGTCGGACTATAGCCATGAAGTAAAACTGGATCAACATTTTTAAGAAGATCAGTCATTGCATCTGTAAGTTCCTGGGGTGCTGGAACAGATGGGTTTCCGATTGAAAAATTAAGCACGCTGTCAGGTCCTAGTTCTGCGGCGCGTTTTCTACTGTAGTCAAAAAACTGTCTGATGACGGATTCCTTTCCAGTCATCTCTTTATAGAATTCATTTATCATGACTGCCTCCCAAAAAGATGTTCTTTACATTTAATATCAACCTCAATTATTATAAGGGAGAAAAAGGAAAAAAACAACAAATAGAAGGATAATATATATGAAGATTTTTGATTCCCATGCCCATTATGATGACAGGGCGTTTGATGAAGATAGA
Organism: uncultured Lachnospiraceae bacterium; assembly: GCA_946413945.1. Lineage (GTDB taxonomy): Bacteria > Bacillota > Clostridia > Lachnospirales > Lachnospiraceae > Eubacterium_Q. Next base: position 6,133 of record CAMKMR010000009.1, read on the forward strand.
TTTGAGCTTATTGAAGGATTAAAGAAAGAAAATGTTACCAGGATCATTAATATCGGATCCAGTATGGATTCTTCAAAGGCTAGTGTCGAACTATCAGAAAAATATGATCATATATATGCAGCTGTTGGAGTACATCCTTCAGAATGTCAGGATATGACAGATGAGGATCTTAACTCTCTAAGAAAGATGGCAGCTGATAAAAAGGTAGTTGCGATAGGTGAGATAGGGTTGGATTATTATTATCCGGATCCGGATAAAGAATTGCAGAAAGTATGGTTTAAAAAACAGCTTCAGTTGGCGAGGGAATTATCGTTACCAGTGGTAATACATTCAAGAGATGCGGCTGAAGATACCGTGAAGATCCTTAAGGAAGAAGCGGCAGAAAAAATAGGAGGAGTTATACATTGCTATTCATACTCTGCTGAACTTGCAAAGGTATTCCTTAATATGGGCTTTTATATCGGAGTAGGTGGTGTTATAACATTTAATAACGGAAGGAAGCTTAGAGAAACAGTAGAGATGTTACCTCTTGATAAGATAGTGATTGAAACAGACTGCCCATATCTTTCTCCGGTTCCATTCAGGGGAAAGAGAAATAATTCAGCAAACTTAAAACTTGTAATAGCAAAACTGGCAGAACTAAAGGGGATGACAGAAGAAGAGATAGCAGAACGTACTTATAAAAATGCCTGCGATCTTTATAGAATGAATAAAGAAGATTGATATATGATGAAGCAAAAAAATACGAAGATATAACGAAAGTATTAAAAGTAAAAAAGTATGAAGATATAACGAAGGTATTAAAAGTAAAAGAGTACTAAGATATAACGAAAGCATTGAAGTAAAAAAGTACGAAGATATAACGAAAACATTGAAGTAAAAAAAGTACTAAGATATAAAGATACATAAGCGCAATATACAGAGGAAAAATAAGAAAAGACAAAAAAGGTCAGGAGAAAAAGATTGTCAGATATAATTTTAACTGCTGAGGAAAAGCTCAGTAATCCAAAGAAAACAATAGAAACAATTAAAAAGTATAATTTTAATTTTCAGAAGAGATTTGGACAGAACTTTCTTATTGATAGTCATGTTATCGATAAGATAATAAAAGCGGCAGATATAAAAAAGACAGATACAGTAGTAGAGATAGGACCGGGAATCGGAACTATGACTCAGTATCTTGCTGAAAATGCAGGAAAAGTCTATGCAGTAGAGATAGATGAAAAACTGCTGCCTATATTAGAAGATACCCTGTCGCCATATGATAATGTTACAGTAGTGAATCAGGATATCTTAAAAACTGATATTGAAGGACTTGCAGGTAAGGGTGTTTCAGTAAAGATAGTTGCTAATCTGCCATATTATATAACAACTCCTATAATCATGGGGCTGTTTGAGAATCATGTACCGGCAGAATCTATAACAGTAATGGTTCAGAAAGAAGTGGCAGAAAGAATGGCTGCAGCTCCGGGAACTAAAGATTATGGAGCTCTTTCTCTTGCAGTTCAGTATTTTGCAGATACTTATCTGGCTGCAAATGTTCCGCCGAACTGTTTTATGCCTAGACCGGGAGTTGGATCAGCAGTTATAAGGCTTACAAGGCATAAAGAAATGCGTGTAAATGTATCTGATGAGAAGAAGTTATTTAAACTTATCAGAGCAGGATTTGCTGAAAGAAGAAAAACTTTGGCAAATGCGATCAAAAATTCGCCAGAATTATCATATTCCAGAGAAGAAGTGGAAAGTGCTCTTACAGCAATGGGCCTGGATGTAAGAGTAAGAGGAGAAAAGTTAAGCCTAGAAGAGTTTGCTGAATTATCGGAAAAATTACACTGATAAAACGCTAGTGCGACAATACAAAATGACATCGATAAAACGAGAATAATACCATGACGAATGGCATTGAAAAAACGAGAATATTACCATGACGAATGACATCGATATAACGAGAACATTACCATGACGAATGGCATTGAAAAAACGAGAATAATACCATGACGAATGGCATTGATAAAACGAGATATATAACGCTTATAATATGGGAGTGTGACCATGACAAATGATGAAAAATACATGAAGCAGGCACTTCTTCAGGCAAAAAAAGCATCTGACCAGGGAGATGTACCTATTGGTTGTGTCATTGTAAAAGATGACAAGATAATAGCGCGGGCTTATAACAAGAGAAATAAACAAAATTTAGCACTTGCTCATGCTGAGATAGCTGCTATAAAGAAAGCTTCAAAAGTGGTGGGAGACTGGAGGCTTGAAGATTGCGTCTTATATGTAACACTGGAACCTTGCCAGATGTGCGCGGGAGCAATAGTTCAGGCCAGGATTCCAAGAGTAGTGATCGGAGCCATGAATCCTAAGGCGGGATGTGCAGGTTCGATCATCAATCTGCTGGATATGCCCCAGTTTAATCATCAGGTAGAAATTACCAAAGGCGTTCTTGAAGATGAAGCTTCAAAACTCCTGAAGAATTTTTTTGCAAGTCTCAGGATAAGAAAGAATAAAACTGGAAATAAAACCATTATCCCTTGACTAAAAAATACAACTTAGATATACTAGTAATACCGCACAGCCGGGGAGTTAGCGGTGCCCTGTACCTGCAATCCGCTATAGCAGGGGTGTTGGTCGACCTAGGATCGTTTCTCGTAGGGCTGCCCTCGATAAGTGATGTTGATGTCTGGGTCTTACGCGACAGGAATCTATGAACCGTGTCAGGTTGGGAACAAAGCAGCACTAAGTAGAACCTCTCTGTGTGCCGTAAGGCAGCCTGGGCTGAGTTAACTGTTGAGGTAACGCCTATAAGGGCCTTACAAAGTTGGCCGTGCGGTTTAATTATGCCCAAATACTTATAAATTATTAACAAAATTGAAAATGTTTATAGATATTTGCGATAGAAAGTGCTATTATACGATAGATAGATTGTTGCACTATGTTTTTTTAGTGCGTAATGTTTTAATGACGCTTAGGAGCCTTGAAAAAATGAATTACTCAGAAGTAATTGATTTCGTAAAAGAGAGACTTGCGACGACAACAAGGTCGGATAATTATCCGTTTCGCAATCGTTTCGAACATACAATGCGCGTCTATAGATGGGCAATAAGACTTCAGGCTAAACTTGGTGGGGATCTCGATGTTATTGTACTTGCTGCATTACTTCATGATGTGGGCTGGGAAGAAGGAAGACCACATGGGGAAGTTAGTGCTGAAATAGCTGTTGAATATCTTGACAGCATAGGGATAGATTCGGAGACTATCACTAAAGTGGGGGAGATTATTATGATCCATAGTGATAAAGATACTGAGAAGAATCTTTCACTTGAATGTAGGATCGTAATGGATGCAGACCTCTTGGATGAAGTTGGCGCGATCGGAATCATGTGGGATTGTATGGCTACAGCTATAATGGATGAGCCTACATATAAGAAAGCCTATTATAGGATTAAAGAATATTATCGTCAGAACAAGCCAAAGATCAAACGTTGTAAGACGGATGCTGGCAGGACTGAGTTTTCCAGACGTATGCAGACGATAGAAAATTACATATATCAACTTGAAAGAGAGCTGTTTTAGTTTCTTACAAAGCAAAATTCATTATGTAAAAGTGAGAAAGGAATTAAAAGATGGTCAATAAGATTTTTAGAGTAGTAATTGGTATATTAGTTATTGCCGGAGTTATTTATGGTATTTATTTTATACTTCCAGGACAGTATAAAGGACCTATCCGCCAGGCAATTCAGGAAATGATCGATAGTGATGCAAAGAAACTTGCAGACGAATATAGAAATGCAAAGGTACCAAAGAACGATGGCGTAACATTTGAGAAGATGATGTTATCTGCATCAGCTAGCCCATCATGGTATGTAAAGACTATTTCAGAGCAGGCTGATAAGGTTACTGGCGAATATGAGGTCAGTGTTGACGGTTATAAGGTAACACTTGAAATGCCTCACGAAAATGGACAGACAAATAAGCAGGTTTATACAAATGCCCATGTCAAGATCGTATTCAATGTTTCAAGAGCAGCTGATGGAACACTTAAGACAACTGGATGGAAGCTCTTTATTAATGACGTTGAACAGGATGATTTCTATAAGCAGGCGGCATGCGATGATATGTCAGAAATGGTTAAATAATTAATACTATTATAAAGTGAGTAAAAAGAAGGTTTGAGCTAGAATATCGAACCTTCTTTTTTTATTGGAAGATACTTTTTTTCGTAGCTAACGAGCCTCCATGAGATAGCAACGTATGGCAAAACAATAAGGATCAGTATATAGCAAAATAAATAAACCACCTGCTAAGCAGGTGGTTATGGCTATAGGATATTTATTTAGATACTTCACAGATTATATCGGTGATCATTGTTATGGCATCTTTAGAAAGATTTTTATTCATAGCTTCAAGGTACTTATCTTTATTTTCTATCAGCTGGTGGATAGCGTTTAGAATTACTTCATTTGACATATCTTCATCCTGTATGACGATACTATATCCGCTCTTTTCGAAAGATCTGGCATTAAGGATCTGGTCACCTCTGCTCTGGTTTAATGGAAGAGGGACTAAGATGTTTGGCTTCTTTAACATAAGGAGCTCGCAAATGGCATTTGCACCAGCACGGGATATTACAATATCAGCAAGGGCAAACATATGAGGGAGATCTTCTCCGATATATTCAAACTGGGCATAGCCAGGAGTAGCATTTACTTCTTCGTTAGTCTTGCCTTTTCCACAGATATGGATCACGTTATAAGATTTGGTAAGTTCAGAAAGGCAGCCCCAGATTGCCTTATTTACGCTGAGAGCGCCGGTGCTTCCGCCTACAATAAGTACTGTTGGGCGATGCTCTGTAAATTTACAGATATTAAAGGCTTTTTCCTTGTCTCCTGAAAGTAGTTCGGCACGGATCGGTGTTCCTGTTACGATAGCTTTACCTTCTGGAAGATGTTCCTTTGTTTCAGGAAAGTTGCAGCAGATCTTTGTTGCCTTGGGAAGGGCAATCTTATTTGCAAGACCAGGAGTCATGTCTGATTCATGGCATACTACAGGAATATGACAGCTGTTGGCAGCAAGAACGACAGGTACGCTGGCAAAGCCTCCCTTGGAAAAAACAACATTAGGATTTATGGATTTTAAAAGGCGTTTAGCCTGGTTATAGCCCTTGATCACTCGGAAAGGATCGGTAAAGTTTTTTAAATCGAAATATCTTCTTAACTTTCCGGATGATATTCCATGATATGGGATACCTACCTTTTCAATAAGTTCTTTTTCAATACCGTCATAAGTGCCTATATATTCAACTTCATATCCCAGTTCTCTAAGTTTTGGGATAAGGGCGATATTAGGTGTTACGTGGCCGGCAGTTCCACCGCCAGTAAGAACGATTTTTTTCATGTTTTGGCTCCATTCTGCTAGCCAAAGGATTGGCAAGCTATTATTTCTTCATTAGAAGAATGCTAAAGACGAGTTTATCATAAAAGTAAATGATAGTGAAGTAAAAAAGAAGTTATGATGGCATTGAAAGAATGCTGGGGGTTTGTTAATATGAAAGGTAATGTAAAACTTAGATAATATTATTTTAGAGGATAATTAATGAATAAAGAAGAAACAATAGAACTTATCGCACCTTGTCACTTCGGGCTTGAGGCGGTACTTAAGAAAGAAATATTAGATCTTGGTTATGAAATCATATCTGTTGAGGACGGAAGGGTAACATTTGCAGGGGATTACAGTGCAATTGCTAGAGCTAATATTTTTCTTAGAACAACAGAAAGAGTTCTTATAAAGTGCGGCAGTTTTAAGGCAAGGACTTTTGATGAGCTCTTCGAAGGAACAAAGGCTATCTGCTGGGAGAGATATCTTCCGAGAGATGCCAGATTCTGGGTAACAAAGGCTACTACAAATAAGAGTGAACTCTTTAGTGGTTCAGCCATTCAGTCAATAGTTAAGAAGGCTATGGTGGATAGAATGTCTAAGACTTTCCATATCAAGACTTTTTCTGAGGATGGAAATGAATATCCGGTAAGGGTTTTTATATTTAAAAATGAAGTTACCATCGGCCTTGATACTACTGGAGTTTCACTTCATAAGAGAGGTTATAGAAAGCTGGTTGGTAAGGCGCCTATTTCTGAGACTTTAGCAGCGGCTCTTATCATGCTTACGCCTTGGCATAAGGACAGGATACTGGTAGATCCATTTTGCGGGTCAGGAACATTTCCTATTGAAGCGGCACTCATTGGGGCTAATATTGCGCCGGGTATCAATAGAGAATTTACTTCAAACAACTGGGAAAAGATAATTCCTAAGAAGGCCTGGTATGATGCCTATGATGAGGCCAGAAGTCTGATAAAGACTGATATAGATATGAATATCCAGGGTTATGATCTTGACTCGGAGATAGTTAAATGTGCCATGCAGAATGCTCGTGAAGCTGAGGTTGATAAATATATCCATTTCCAGCAGAGGGATGTGAAGGAGCTTCATAATCCTCGTCCATATGGATTTATCATCACAAATCCGCCTTACGGTGAAAGACTTGAGGATAAGAAGGATCTGCCACAGTTATACAGGACTATTGGAGAGAGTTATGCAGGGCTTAAAGACTGGTCTATGTTTATAATCACTTCTTATGATGAAGCTGAAAAATATATTGGCAGAAAGGCTGATAAGAATAGAAAGATCTACAATGGTATGATAAAGTCATATTTTTATCAGTTTATGGGAAAGAAACCACCAAAGAAAAAATCTAATGATTAACTTGATATGTATGGGGATACATTAAGAGGGGAAGAAATTGAAAACAAGGATAAAAATAGTTATCGCATTTGCTTTTCTTATAGCGGTGATATTTACCTGGCCAAAAGAAAAGCGTGGGACTATAGCGGAAGCAAAGAATTTTTCAGAGAATTATTCAAACGTTGAGGAGGTCTTTCATGAAAGAACTACTGACGGGAAGCTTAATGTTGTATTCAACGGAAAAAATATAAGTAACTTAAGGTATGGTTTTGTGATGACGGATTCGATGGAAATCCTTATGCCTTCGGATTTCATTGAACAGATCATGGGCTGTGCCGTAGTCAGGCTAGACGAAGATACATTTGTTATCCAAAAAAGAGACGTAAGAATAGAGATGAGCCTAAGCAGCAGATCTTTTTTGATAAATGGAATAAATAAAGAAATTACTGAATTACCGATCTTAAAACAAAGAAGCGGGATAATTCTTATTCCTATTAAAGAGTTGATAGAGTATCTGGGTTATAAGGCAGAATATAATTATCAGTTTAACTGTATAAGGATCGAGCAGTTTGATTTTAGCTCACCGCTTCCAACAAAGTATGATATGAGGATTGATAATAGAGTTACAGATGTGAGAGACCAGGGGATTTATGGAACCTGCTGGGCTTTTGCGTCGCTGGGAGCTATGGAATCTACTCTGATGCCTCTTGAAAAAAACATCTTTTCTACAGATCATATGGCTATGAATAACAGTTATAAACTGGACTTAAACGAAGGTGGAGAAGGGACTATCAGTTTAGCCTATCTGGCATCCTGGAAGGGGCCGGTATATGAAAAAGATGATCCATATGGTGATGGTAAAACTAATGATAAGCTTGAGGCTGTTAAACATCTTGAAGAAGCTATCATATTAAAGACAAGAGATGATGAAGCTATAAAGAGCGCTATATATGAGTTTGGAGGAGTTGAGACATCACTTTATCTCGGTATGGTATATACGGGATATTATTCTCGTTATTATGACTCGGAAAATTATAGTTATTACTATAATGGGCCTGAGACTCCAAACCATGCAGTTGTTGTGGTTGGCTGGGATGACGATTATCCTAAAGAAAGATTTGTGAATGAGCCATCGAGAAATGGTGCTTTCATATGTAAAAACAGCTGGGGTACGGATTTTGGAGAAAATGGTTATTTTTATGTTTCCTATGATGATGTAAATATCTGCCAGAACGCAGTTGTCTACAGCAAGGTTGGAAATAAGGATAATTTTGATAATATCTATCAGACTGATATGCTGGGCTGGGTTGGACAGATAGGCTTCGAAGAGGGTTCAGCCTATTTTGCCCACTGCTATACAGCAAGGGCTGATGAAGAACTAGAGGCAGTATCATTTTATGCTACAGATGTAAATACATCCTTTTCGGTTTATTATGTACCGGAATTTGAGGATGTCAGCTCCTTTATAAAAAAGGAACATATAGTGGATGGCAATATTAAATACGCAGGTTATTACACTGTAAGGCTGCCAGAAAAAAAACAGTTAAAAAAAGGGGAAAGATTTGCAGTGGTGGTACACATAACTACGCCATCTACAACTAAGCCTATAGCTGTTGAAATGAGGGCTGATGAAAAAACAGCAAGTGCTGATATCTCTGATGGAGAGGGTTATGCCAGCAGATATGGAGATATCTGGATAAAAGCTGAAGACAGAGAATGTGATATATGTCTTAAAGCGTTTACAAATAATAAGAAAAATGAAAAGTAGGAGATAAATTCTATGAAGAGACTTATTTTTGCAACTTCAAATGAAAACAAGATGAGAGAGATCAGAGCGATATTTGATGGCCTGGGCTATGAGATCGTATCTATGAAGGAAGCAGGAATTGACTGTGATGTAGAAGAGAATGGGACAACGTTTGAAGAGAACGCCCTTATTAAGGCAAGAGCAGTAAATAAGATCTGCCATGAACTCGTGCTTGCAGATGACTCGGGACTTGAAATTGACTATTTAAATAAGGAACCTGGCATTTATTCAGCAAGGTATTTAGGCCATGACACTTCATATGATATAAAGAATGCCAATCTTATAGAGAGATTAGAGGGTGTTCCTGATGAAAAAAGAACAGCCAGATTCGTATGTGCTGTTGCAGCGGTATTCCCTGATGGACATGAAGAAGTAAGACGTGAGACTATGGAAGGTCGTATAGGTTATGAGATTGCAGGGGCAAATGGATTTGGCTATGATCCGATTTTCTTCCTTCCTCAGTACAAAAAGACATCGGCAGAAATCTCTCCTGAAGAAAAAAATGCAATAAGCCATAGAGGTAAGGCACTGCGCGCCATTAAAGAAGTATTATAGTAAGGACGATAAAAAATGAAAGCGCGTAAGATAATGGTGGTGAGTGATTCTCACGGTGTAACTGAAAATGTTATCAAGGCTATAGAAAAAGAAAAGGATATAGATCTTTTTATCCATTTAGGAGATGTGATAAGAGATACGCAGACAATAAAGAGTCATCTTAATTGTCCGTCTTATTTTGTGGCAGGAAATTGCGATTATGATCCTGAACTTCCTAAGGCCTGCAAGGTATATATAGGGGAGAGAACAGCCTATATCTGTCACGGTAACAGATTTTTTGTAGGGGATGGTACTGAATTTTTAGAATCAGTAGCAAGAGATAATGACTGTGATGTTGTAATGTACGGACATACCCATATTCCTGATATAAGAGAAGAAGGGAGCTTTGGAGCTATAGTCATTAATCCTGGTAGCATTTCACAGCCAAGAACTTCGGATAGATATAAAACTTATGTGATAATAAATGTTATGGATGACGGCGAGTGGGATATTCAGTTAAAAAAGTTGGCTGATCAGATTTAATAGAAATAAAAAACAGAAATTGAGAGGTAGCATGAAAAAGGGCGATATCATTGAAGGAATAATTACAGATTACAGTTTTCCTAACAGAGGAAGTTTTGCAGCGGAAGATAGGAAAGTTATCGTAAAGAATGCATTTCCAGGTCAGAAGGTAAAATGCAGGATCGTAAAGAAGAGATCAAGCCATTATGAGGCTGTGGCAATGGACGTATTAGAAGAGTCTCCTTTGGAAACAGAGAAGCCGGTCTGTCATCATTTTTACGAATGTGGTGGTTGCACATATCAGACTATGAAGTATGAAAGCCAGCTTAAGCTTAAGAGTGATATGATAGAAAAGCTTTTAAGAGAAGTTGTAGAGGACCTTCCATGGGAAGGGATCGTTGCGTCACCTTCTCAGTATGGCTACAGAAATAAGATGGAATTTACTTTTGGAGATCAGGAAAAGGATGGACCTATGACTTTAGGGCTTCATAGAATGAATTCCAATTATGATATCCTTCCAATAAATGGATGTGCCATAGTTAGAAAGGCATGGAATGAGATCCTTGCATTTACCCAGAAATTTTACCGTGATAAAAAGGTAAGCTTCTAT
>CAMKMR010000010.1 GCA_946413945.1 uncultured Lachnospiraceae bacterium
AGTTGTAAATCTAAGCCCTGCGGAAGGAACTTCATCTGCAAGGAGTTGTAAAGCTAGGCCCTGATATTTAACTATATCTTGGCCGCATCAAGATTTCTTATATCTATAAAAAAAGAGGATGCATCATCTGATGCAATCCTCTTTTTTTATTATTGTAAGAACTCTATTATTACAAGGTACCTTTATCATCATTATTGCTATAATAATTATTATTTACAGCACTTCCGGTCTTATCATACTTATCAGTAAGATCATCCATCTTGCTGTCTCCAAAGGTTTTCAGAGGCTGCTTTAAGATTCTTTCAAGTCTTTCATCCTCTTCTTTTTCCTTCTGCTTCTTTTTCTCCCACCAATTCTTACTTACAAGAATAACAACGATAACGCCCGCTGCAGAAATGAGTGCAATGATAACCTTATGATTATTAGATTTCATAACTTTCTGAGCCTTGCTTTCAGCCATTATCCTGTTTCCGGCAGCTGAAAGGCCATATCCGAAAGTCTTTGCCAGATCATTCTCCCCCCACTCAGATAAGATATCTGCCTGAATCACTTCAAATGACTCTGCGTCAACTATCTCTCCGGTAGCATTTCCTGCTGCTGTATAGAAGGTCTGCTCATTACCGATATAAACAAATAAGAGATTACCAGGACAAGCATTAAAAAGATCGTCATAAAGTTTTTCTTCATAATTTGCATATCCAGTATATTCTGATTCTGCAGGATAATCATCTATTACATAAAGGAATGGGAAAACACCGGTATCATTATAGAATTCAGAGAATCCCTTGATAAGATAATTCTTATTTGAATTATCGATATATATTTCCCCATCTACAGGCACACTGTCATCGATATAATAACCTTTACTTGAATCTACCGCTCCTGTGTACTTTGTTCTTCCAAGTCCCTGTTTTGAACTAGCACTGTTTCTCTGGGAATTTGATTTAGACCCCATTGATGCTGCTAATGCAAATACGATTATCAGGATAACTATTGATGAAAGGCATCCTCCACAACCAGATGAAGAACTTCTTCTGTACCCTGATCCTCTATATCCTGGTCCTCTGTAATAATCTGACCTGTGATAATTTCTAGGTCCACCGTAATAATTTCCTCTAGAACCCCCACGGTAAGAGCCTCCACCAAAGCTGCTTGTACTTCTGTGACTGCTGCTTGATGAACGAAAACTTGATCCTCCAAATGAATGACTGCTGCTTCTAAAGCTTCCTCCTCCAAATGAATGAGACCCTGAAGAGTGGCCACCTCCGCCACCACCTATTCCTCTTGCCATTTAATAAACCTCCCGATTGATAATACTATTATTCTTCCCACACAACGTCTGTGCCGTCGTCAATATATCTTCCACCCTTATAAACTCTATAAGCTGTGTAAATATTTGAAATACCAAGGACTGTCATAAAGATTCCTATTATTATGAATATTGCATCAGCTACGCTGTCAGAAAGAAAGAAAAGCAAAAATCCAAGAATTGCTGTAAGGATATCATTTGCAACATACTTAACAAAATCCTTATCTTTTCCTCTGACTCTTCTTGCATCAAATATTCTAAGGATTGAATTTATCAGGATGATAAATCCAACAGCCATGATAACAAAACCTATAAGGCTTCCAGGATTAACAAGGAATGCGATTCCTATGATAAGTAACAACCCTGCAAATATTATTACAGATGGTGCAAAGGCTGCTAAAAGTGAAAATCCCAGCACAACAGCTATCACTATAAATAATACGCCGATAAGCTGTACTGCAAAACTAAGCACTCCTGCTCTTTTTACAACGAATAAAACACCTAAGACCATCATAAGAAGTGGAACTACTAATGATTTAGTGTCTTTCTTTATGAAATTAATAAAATTCTTTTCCATTTTCTTCCTCCTTCAAAAGACCAGCCTCTTTTAAGATCCTTATTGAGGCATGCCCGTCGCAGGCTGCCATATATTTATCTTTAAAGCACTTTAGCTCATCTTCGTCACATTTCCATTCGCCACTGATAAGTATATCATATAAATCATCAGAATTCTTAACGATTTTTCCCGGAAATGTCTCTATGCTGTTATAAAATCCTCTTTGTTCTTCGTACTCTTTTAAATCCGGTACAAAGAAGAGCATAGACTTTTTATATAAGGAATAATCAAATACAACAGATGAATAATCTGTAATAAGAAGATTACAAACCGGAAACATGTCCTCTGTTGAAATATCCATATTGTATTCCGGATAAAGCTTTCTTAAATGAGGATGCAGGCTTACTAAAAAGAACCATTCGTCCTTTAACTTGTTCATGGTCTCTATGATCCCTGCATCAAGCCCTTTACATTCCGGAGCAGAGGCATTTCCAGAAAAAGAAGGAGCATAAAGGCATATCTTTTTCCCCTTCGCCTGTGGATATCTGAAATAAAAGTTCTCTATCTTCTTATCATTTTGTCTTTTGCTAAAATACTCATCTGTCCGTGCTATCCCGGTTGCCTTTACTTCTTTATCTGTAAGCTTAAAGGCTGATTTAAAGAACTGTCTGCAATAATCAGAAGATACCGTCACAAGATCAAAATTCTTCGCCGGATTTCCTTTATAATATTTAGCTATATCATCTTCTGCATCAAAGCCCATCTTTTTTAAGGCTCCTGCCGCATGCCAAAGCTGGATCACCTTTGTTCCTTCTCTCTTATCGCAGGCTGAGACTGGAACAAAATAATTAGATATAAAAACATACTCTGCCCGAGCATATTTTTTCATAAAAGTCTTCATAAATCTAAAGACTGTGGCCGGATCCATCTTTCTTATATCTCCGCTATAAACCTCGGTTTTATAGCCTCTCTTTTTAAGAGCCATGTATATAGCTTTCATCTCTTTTGAAAGGCCTTTATGATTTGAGTCTGCAAAGAGTACTCTGCCTTTTTCTATTTCTGTTTTATTCTCATAATATTTATACAGCTTGGGAAGAATGCCTTCCTGCATCAGCATCTTCAAGCTATCTTTTATCATTTTTTTCATAGGCATAGAAGCAATATACTCTAATCTTATATTTTAATATAGATTAAGTTTGCTTAAATATTTATTCTTCTTCGACAACATCGTTCACATCATCAACTTTTTCTTCTGTGCCGTTCTCCGCATCTGTAGGCTGGCCAGTACCATTTTCAGCGTCAGTTGGTTGATTTTTATCAGCTTTATCGCCAACCTGTTTTTTAAGCTGGCTTATCTCATCCTTAAGATCAGTTATCTGATTATTAAGATCCACTGCCGCAGCATCTGTATTGGAAGCTTTTTCTTTCAGACTGTCTACAGTAGCATTTAAGCTTTCAATCTCGGAATTTTTCGATGATATTTCCTTAAGATATGAACTTTCGCTGGTCTTTAATTTTTCATAATAACTTCTTCTTACAGACGGAATAAGGATAAAATAGGACACCACTATACCAAGGATGATACCTGCCAGCATATAGATATTTGAATATCTGGCAAGGTTAAGTCCCTTATAACGTTTGTATACTGATTCCTGGTTTCTCTTTCCCTTTTCCGGTCTTGGTGTTATAACCTTAGCCGGTCTGCCCTCATTTTCTTTTTCCTCTTCAACTCCGTAATAATTGAAAAGTTCAGCAGTTTCATCAGCTGAATCAGCCATTCTGGTTATATTTTCTTCTGATTCACCTAATTCTCTTAAATAATGAAGTGCTGTAGGATTAGTCCTATCAAGACACATAACTTTGGCGAGGCATTTTCTTGCCATTCCTCTTCTATTCTTTCCAATATAGATAAGACCCATAAGTAGATATGCCTTAATAAAATTAGAATTAAGACTTATTGCCTTATTAAGATTGATAAGAGCGAGGTCAATGCTGTAATTCTTTGCATGCTCAAGAGCCATATTGAATTCTCTGGCTGTCTGGCTTGCATTTTCAAGAGTCTTTGGATCGTCTCTTAATTCTTTTAAATATCTGACTGCAAGATTGTCCTTACCCGGATGCATATTTACGCTGACCACCCAGTAATTAAGGGCAGGAACAACTTCTCCCATCTCATAATAGATAAGACCCAGAAGATTTCTTGCATTTATATTAGACTTGTTGTATCTAAGGGATGCTTTAAGCGAATCTATTGCCCCTGAAAGGTCTCTTACCCTTGCTTTATCAAGTCCCATATTATAATAATGATTGGATGTATTTATTGCTTTTCTGAGGAAATCCTGACTAAGCCGGCACTTAGTACAATAACCATTTGTGCTGACAGGAGATCCACAGTAAAGGCATCTGTCTCTTACTGCCACTGTTATTTACTCCTAAGATCCTCAGTCATCTGAAGTACGATATCTGTTATATCCTTCAGATCATTTTTAAGTATTTCATCCTCTGCCTGACTAACCTCAAGGCTTGGTGTAAATCTCTTTATTTCTTCATCAAAATCTATCATATTTCTCCTAACTGATAGCTTTTTTTAGCTATACTCCGCCTCTTTTAAGCCTGCTCCGTCTCTTTAAAAACCCTGCCATGCTTTTTTAATAAGCCTGCTCTGTTTCTTAAAAAGCGCCTGGATCAATTCATCAGAGTCCAAGTTTTTCTCTTAATTCTCCGGCAAGATAAAGGGATCCTACCGAAAACACTATCTCATCATCTGAAAGTTTTTTTAGCATTTCTACTGCATCATCGGTTTTTCCAAAAACTTCAATGCTTTTTGGATCTACATATTTTTCAAATGTATCTTTGATCGATCCTGTATCTAAAGTTCTGTCTGAATTAAAGCTGGTTATATATACCTTATCAGGCTTAAAAGCTTCTGCTATTATCCTTGCAACTGAGTCATAATCTTTATCAGCTGATACAGCAAATAGAATAGCCTTAGTTTTCCAAGGTCCTTTTTCGCATATCTTTAATGCTGTTTCCACAAAATACTTGGCAGCATTTTCATTATGAGCTCCATCAATAACAAGGTTCTTCTTAACAAATTCCATTCTTGCAGGCCAAGAAAAGTTTTTTATCCCTCTACGGATAATACCAGCTCTCTTATCAGGATCCATATCTTTTAATAAAATTTCTGTTGCTGCGATCACTGTAGCCGCATTTCTTGTCTGATAAATAGCTGGAGACATTACTAAAAGGTCTTCGTAATTATACTCATTTTCAACCGAAAAATCAATTTTGTCTAAGCTGTCCTGCTTAATACTAACTTTAAATTTTCCTGCATCCAGCATCCTAGTTACGCCCATTTCTTTGGCCTTACTTACTATAACCTGATCCGCCTCTACATCTCCTGTATTATAAACGAGAGCTACCTTAGAGGTTATAATTCCAGCCTTTTCTCCGGCAATCTCAGTTATGGTATTACCAAGATACTGCATATGATCCATACCGATAGATGTGATAATATTTAAGACGGGGCTGACTACATTTGTAGCATCCAGCCTTCCTCCCAGTCCGGTCTCTAAAATACAAAAATCCGGATTCTTTTCAGCAAAATACACCGCTGCCATAGCAAAAATATATTCAAAAAACGAGAGATGTTCTATCTCACTCCTGTTTTCTTCATATACATTTTTAACTTTTTCAAAGCAGTTAAGGAAATCCTCATCAGAGATCAGTTCTCCGTCTATAGAAATCCTTTCATTTATCTTCTCTAAATGAGGAGATATAAATGTTCCTACCACATATCCTGCCTCTCTAAGGACAGAAGCCAGCATCTCTGTTACTGAGCCTTTGCCATTGGTGCCTGCTATATGAACTGCTTTTAATTTTTTCTCCGGACTTCCTAAGAACTCCAGATATTTTCTTAGATTCTCTATTCCTGATTTTCCTGCAAAACGAGGAATATCAAGTATATATCTTACTGCCTCTTCGTATGATGTCATCTATTGTCTACCTTCTCTGGATACATATCATGATGTGCTAATCTGTCAAACGCTATCTCTTCCCACTTTGTGCCTTTTTTTCCATAGTTGCAATATGGATCTATAGAGATTCCTCCTCTAGGAGTAAATTTTCCCCAGACTTCAATATATTTAGGGTCCATAAGCTTAATAAGGTCCTTCATTATCTTATTTACACAGTCTTCATGGAAATCTCCATTATTTCTAAAGCTGAAAAGATAAAGCTTAAGAGACTTACTCTCTACCATCTTTACATCTGGCACATAAGAAATATAAATAGTAGCAAAGTCCGGCTGTCCTGTTATAGGACATAGACTGGTAAACTCAGGGCAGTTAAACTTAACGAAGTAATCATTTTCCTGATGTTTATTTATAAATGTTTCTAATACCGATGGGGCATATTCTGAAGGATACTTAGTATGCTGATTACCAAGTAATGAGATACCTTCCTTTTCTAAATCTGTACGCATTATTTCCTCCTGTACATATCTATATTAACATTTGTTTCACCTATTCCTTTTTTGAAACCGTAAAGAATTATATCACTAACCGGAAGTTTTGTAATGTCTTCTATGGTTCTGGCGTAAAGATACATTTGCGAGCGATAAAGGCTTGCAAGTTCTTCCTTATCCTTTACCCTGTCTGTCTTATAATCTAACAGAATAACATGTTTTTTTCCATCAGAAGATTCTTCATAAAAGTAACCATCTATTATACCCTGTATCACAACTTCTTCATGACTAAGTTCATCCGGCAATTTCACTAGAATTTTTCCATCTATATAAGGATCATCTTCTGTCTCAAGAACTACGCTCTCTTCAAGCGGTGCATCAAGCGGCAGTTCATCTCCCGGTATTCCTGCCACAAACTGTCTTTCCTTATAGAGCCAGCCCTTCTTATCAGCTTTTATCATTCGCTGTATTAACGACAAAGGATCATCACTGTAAAAATACTTAAATCTGTCTTTACTGATGATCTTTCTATCCTCATCCGAAAATTCATTTGAATTGATAATAGCCTCAATGATCTTCATATAGGACTTAAAATCTGATATATCTTTAAATGTTACGAGCTCCATCACCTTATGAATAAGACTCCCGTATGCCGCTCCTTTATTTACACTGGCGCTTTTATTCGTATCTGCCATAGCTTTATCAACAGTTACTCCGGTATGATCTGCTTCTACTGTTTCAGCTGCCATAGTTTTATCAACATTTATCGCGGCATGATCTTCTTTTGCAATAGTTTTATCAACACTTGCCACAACTTTATCTACATTTGCCGCAGTTGATGGTTCATTTGTTAGTTTATCGCTCTCCATCTTCTCTTTTTGGTAAACAATATTGGCATGCTTTATCTCGGATACAGACATCTTGCTTTTTGTTTTAGTCGCTGCTAAGTCAGGATAAATGAAATTGTAATTTTCAATTATCTTTTCTTTCATCTGCTTAAATTCTTCATTTTCATCTGCTATCTTTCCGGCATTTTTTAAGGCGTCTTCAATATTTTTTATATTCTCTTCTTTTTCCTCTGCCTTCTTTTCACTTATATCCTTTGCAAGCTCAAAGAATCCATTATAATCCATTATCTTAAAATCAAAATAGTCCCGTATCTCATCTTCACATAAATAGATTATCGGTCTGATAAAGTCCATGTAACATTTTGCATTGATAAGCTTGCTGTAATCAAGAGATGGACTGTCATTTTTTCCAACCTTTACAGTTCCTGTAAGGATCAGTTTTTCCTGAGCTCTTGTTAATGCCACATATAATATTCTTAATTCTTCAAATAAGTCTTCTTGACTTTCTATATCATTTATTGTTTTCCTAAAGATACCATCCTTTTTAAGCAGATATTTTCCAGCCACTTCCCTTATATTCTTTGGAACGACATAATAATCCGCACTTACTCTGACGGGCTTTTTCCTATCTTCTGCATTAAATGTCTTACCAAGGCCTGCCACAAATACAACAGGATATTCGAGGCCTTTACTGCTATGGATAGTAGTTATATTTACCACATTTCCGGCTTCTTTTAATCCTGATATATCTGTAAATCCTGCCTTATGGATCTTGGCTTTTTCTATAAATCTAAGGAAATCAAAAAGTCCCTTATTATTGCCCATTTCAAAACTCTCTGCATGCCTCTTAAGACTTATCAGATTACCTAATCTCTTTCTTCCCTCTGGCATAGCTGATACAAATACATCGTAATCCGTATCTCTTAAGATTATCTCAAGAAGTTCAGCTATAGTCACATATCTTCTTATCTTTTTCCATTTGCTGATAAGTTCATTTATCCTGCTTAATTTAAGAGCAATATTTTTCTTTCTTTCATCCTTAGCATTTATATATTCTTTTTCAAACACCATAGCCTTATCATAAAGATAGAGTTCATCCTTACCAGTCTTGGATACCAGAAGAGCCATTTCTTCATCTGTCATTCCACCTATTTCTGATAAAAGAAGGGATGCATATGGAATATCCTGTCTTACATTATCGATGCATTTAAGAAGGGATATCATAGTCATTACTTCTGCCGCATCAAAATAAGCCCCGTCATCACTGACTGAAACGGGTATCTTCTTCATATCTAAAGCATCTGTATAAACTTTAACGCCGGTAAGTCCTCTCATAAGTATCACAACATCCCTATACTCTACTTTCCTGTATTTAGGATTGTCTTTTGATTCTTCCCTGGACTTATCAAACTTCTCGTTTCTTACAAATAATGGATCTTTCCCATTAACTAATTCATCTATTCTATCTGCTATAACTGACGCTTCACAGGCAGGAAGACTTATCTTTTCTGTTTCTCCTGTTACACTTTCCCCGACGCTGTCTTTAATCCCATCAGCCTTCACTCCATCAGCTTTTGGACCCAGGTCTTTTGCTTTCTCATTCTTACTTTCTTCTGCGCCAACTTCTTTAACTTCTGCTTTCTTTACTCCTTTTGCCTCATCGATTTCATTTTCATCAGGCCAATTTTCTTCCTCATCGCCTCTTTTCTCGATCAAAATAATTTCCGGTTTTTTTGAAATATTTACATCGTCATCAGCATCCGGGAAATTGATCTTATAGACCTCCTTATCAGGCTGATTCAGCTTAACATTATCATCATAGACAATACCGCCAAAGTCTTTTGTCATTATCTTTTCAAAGATAAAATTTACCCCGTCTAGTATTTCCTTTTTTGAACGGTAATTCATATTTAAATAAAGGACTTTACCCTTATTTTCATCACTGTTATAGCTTTCTTCCAAGGAAAAGAGCAGGTTTTGCCTGTCTGAATCTGTAAATACTCTGCTTTACATCTCCTACCATAAATACATTTGTGATAGTTCCACTTTCATTTCGTCTTGCAACGGAATTAAGGAGATTTTCCTGCATATCACTACTATCCTGGTACTCGTCGATATAGATGTATTTATATTTTTGGGCGTAAGCTTTTCCTAAAACTCCCGGCGTATCATTTTCCTTATCATAGAGTATCTCATAGGCAAAATGAGCTATATCGCTGAACTCATATTTCCTTAATCTCTTCTTTTCCTCCATCAGTCTTTTTCTAAAAAAAACTGTAACATCTAAAAATGTATCTACTATAGGCTTTATAGTTTCAAATTCAGCTCTAAGATCATCCTCAGAAAAAATCTTTAATTTCTTATAAAAGAAGCCTTTGCAGTCTTCTCTAACAGCTTTCATTCTTTCATTCTCATCTTTAGATAAAACTTTGCATTGGCTATACCTCGGCCAGCTAATAGCAGCTACTGCTTCTCTTATATTAGAAAGACCTTCTGATGATTCTACAATGCAGAGTTCTTCATATTCATTCTTAAAAAAATTGTAGAATTTTATCAGGCTTTCCCTATTCTTTTTATCGGCTTCAAATTGGAGCAGCTGATCAATTTCCTCTAATACTTTTTTATAATTCTTACAGTATTCTCTGCATCTTTTCTTTATATCTTCTAAATACTTCTTAACCCAGACAAGATCATTTATTTCTGCATTGCTTATATTGCCAGCCTTTATCCTTGCCTCCGAGAGCCATTTGTCTGGATCAGCGTAACCATCCGCTATCTCATTTATCTTTTCAATGATCTCTCTAAAAGCCGAATCATCTATCCCCCTGTTTGAAAAGGCGTAGGCAATTTTCCTTAACTGAGTGGACTCCTGATACAGCTCATCTAAAGCATCTTCTAAGATATCAGCCTTAAGAAGATCTGACTCTGCTTTATCAAAAGTTGAAAAAGAAGGATCTATTCCGATCTTATTAAAGTTTTCCTTTACAACCCTGTTACAGAAGCTGTCTATTGTAGAAATATCCGCCATAGATGAAAGAGAAAGCTGTTTATGAAGATACTGACTTTCCTCATTCCCCTTCACATTTTCTGCAGCCTCTTCTAGTTTTTTTACGATCTTAGTCTTCATCTGTGCAGCAGCGGCCCTTGTAAATGTTACCACCAGTATTTCATCTATTCCTGCTTTATGATTTTTTACTGTATTTATTATTCTTTCAACTAGTACCGCAGTTTTTCCTGATCCGGCAGCAGCCGAAACAAGTACATTTTTATTTTCTGACAGACTGTCTAAAACTGCCTGTTGTCCTTTATTCCATCCCATAAGCTACTCCCTTTCATCAAATGAATCCATTTCATCCAGATCGTCCAAGTCATCTTCTATATCATCGATAAATCTGCTTTCCTCTTCTTTATCCATAAACCTGGCATTTTTAATATTTACCTTTAGTTCTCTTCCTTCTCCAATTATCTTTTCAAAGGCTTTTTTATCATTTACTCTATATCTCTTATTTCCTGAGCCCTTCATAAAACGACATACTTCAAGGTACGGGCAGAAATTACAGCTGTCCCCCTGCTTATTAGATATGTCGCACAGAGGACTCTTATCTATATTTCCAGAAAGAAGTTTCTTTGTTGTTTCTTCCATTTTCCCAAAGCTGTAAGCTGTAATGGCATCAATTTCTTCTGCTGTAGCATACTTACTCGAAGCATTTATTTCACCTTTTTTTCCGGCATTGATAGGAAGTACTAGGCCTGACCTAAACCCACCTTCAGGATTTATCATCTGTTCTTCCTGAATCTTTAAAGAATAATAGGCCTTATCTTTATCCTCTAAGTCTTCCCCAATGTTAGGAAGTCCTCTTAAGCGCTGATTTTTAAGAGCTGATTCTCTTGCTGCTAAAATCTCTTCATCGCTGTCTATCTCATATTCTTCCTTCATTTCCTTTTCAACAGCTTCATAACCTGAAACATGGTAATAGTAAAAACCTGAAGGAATTACATTTACTCCTGTATCCTTATATTTTTCTCTGATTATCTTTAAAATGATACCTAGATATAAAGAAAGCTGAATATTCTCCCCGCTGAGGATCTTCTTCATTTCCAGTTTCTTATTGCCTGTCTTATAGTCTATTATCCTTACATAGATATTGTCGTCTCCGGCAAAGATATCTCCTCTGTCGATCTTTCCATTTATCTGGATAGGAAGAAGAGTTCCATCCGGTCTTTTTGCCTCAAATTCTGCCTTGAAAGCAGTTTCTATAAATTCCGGTCTCATTTTACCTGCTCGCATCTGAAAAGCTAAAGCTTCCATAGTGTCATGAGCCATCTTCTTTATATTATTTATTATAAATGTATCTTTTCCCCGTCTTTCCTCCTCATCGAGCAGCTCTTCTTTTTCTTCAGATATCGCTTCCAAACAAGAGTCTTCGGTTATCTTATAAAGTTCTTCATCAGTTACTGCATTAAAGTCTCCATCATATTCTGCCCTGACAGATTTAAAGGCCTTCTCTAATGCACTATGTACTATAAGTCCAAGGTCTAAGTCATCTGTCTTATGTTCTCTTCTTTCTTTAAGTTTAAGAATATAAGTAAGATAATAAAGGTAAGGACAAAGAGCATATCTTTCCAGCTTTGAAACTGAGATCTTAATATCAAGATCCTTCATTAAATCCAGAGGCAGGTCTTTCGCCTTATTAAGGAAAAATGCAGCCGAGTCAAGGTTACATTTTAAACTCATACCTTCCATAGCTTCCTTATATAAGCCAAGTTTTAAAACGGCATTTAGATAAGCATCTTCATCTTTCTTTTTTTGGTGCTCAACTAATTCATCGGCTATATCCTTATTATATTCTCTGGACATAGTTTCCACTAACTGCCTTATAGCTGTAGTATAGTCAAAGATATCTGACTTGCAGGTTCCAGCGAATTCCTTTCTCTCTCTCTTTTCCTCTTTAATATTAGGAAGTAACTTTTCCACACGTCCAATGATAAACGATCTTTCTAATTCTCTTCCATCCATTGCGCTTTCGCTATATGAAAGATAAAGATGTTTTACCGCCTTTTCAAATATCAGATACAGAGTGAAAAATTCTATATAAGATTTTAATGTTGCCCCTGGCGCAAGTCTTTTCTTAAGTGCAGCCTTATCAAGAGCTTCATCAATTTTTTCCCTGTCTCTTTCTGTTATTATTCCTTCAGCTGCAGCCTTTGAAGGAACAATGCCATCATTCATATTGATAAAAAATACTGTGTCGATATCTATAAGTCTTGTTCTTTCTGGGTCTCCGATAAGTACTGCGTCCTGTACCGGAGGGATCACGCCTATTGCAAGATTATCTATTCCGGTTGAAAGTACTTCCATATATTCATGAACTGTAAGTTCTTCATCTCCTAAGATATCTTCCATCTTAAGAAGGATCTCATCTAACTTAGCGCTTATTGCATGATAAGCCATTTCCTCTGCCGGTCTTTCAAGGCTTTCAAGGACTTTACCGGCCTCTTCGATGCTTCCTTCAAAATCAAGAACTGTAGGTCCTATCATCCTTCTTATTGCTTCAGTAAATTTTCTTACGTTTACTTTCTTTCCTTTTCCAACTGTATCAAGCACAGGCGAGATCACTTCAAAAAATGCCTCTCTTACCTTATCCATCTTTTCATAAGAAGAAAGAAGGTCCTTAGGAACATTTTTCTTTTTTATAATATCTGTAACCGGCTTTTTAAACAGTCTCTTTCC
Organism: uncultured Lachnospiraceae bacterium; assembly: GCA_946413945.1. Taxonomy (GTDB): domain Bacteria; phylum Bacillota; class Clostridia; order Lachnospirales; family Lachnospiraceae; genus Eubacterium_Q. Next base: position 12,910 of record CAMKMR010000010.1, read on the forward strand.
CCTTATTCCGTGGGCTATACAGAAATTTTCATATCTTTCATGATCATCTATACTGATATCTCTTTTTTCAAAATAGCTGTCCATAACACCTGTCTTAAAAAATGAGAAAACATTGTCATAAGAAAAATCTCTGTCTATTATCAGCAGTAATTCTCTTATGCTTTCTGTATAAGGATTGCTGGAAAACATTCTTTTGTAGTCAGAAAAGAAGGGTATATCATAATCTCTGAATACTTCCTCTGCTATGGGGCTTATCTCCTGCAGTGCACCGGTTATAAGGGCAAAATCTCTGTAACGTTTATTATTATCTCTTACTTCCCTTCTTATCCTTTCAGCTACACACTTTATTTCTTCAAGAGCTGTACTGGACTTAAAAATTTCAACTGCTCCGCTATTTTCTTTTTGATAAGTCTTAACAGGAAATCTAAAAAGATTATCCGCTATAGCTTTCAATTCGTTGTCAGGTTCATTTGACTTAAAGCTTTTTATCTCTGCTTCTCCTAGGTTTTCAATAAGCTTTATATACATATCATAGCTTTCATAATAAAGCTCATATTCCTTAACCTCTCTTTTTGATTCAAGAATCTCTGAATCTATTGTGATCGCAAATACCATTCCAGCGGCCCACTTTTTTATGGCTTTTAAGACATTTATCTGCACAGCAGTAAAACCAGTGAAGCAGTCAAAATAAAACTCTGCATCCCTGATCAGATTTTTTCTATCTATTAAGCTATCCCCCTCTAATATCTTTGAAAAGATCGACAGCCTTTCTTCCGGAACAGAATAACGAGACTTATTCTGACTCTGAAGAAATTCCTCATATACTGCTGTTATATCATGCAGTTTATCCTTTAATACTGTAGAATCATCGAGACTTTCTGATGCCTTCTTTAAATCTTCAGGCCTGATATCAAAAAGCAAAAATTCAGATATGGCCGATTTCAGATTATCTATAAAACCTCTTTTATCAATGCTTCCCTTATAGACTTTAAGCTGATCCTTAAGTTTACCTAAAGAAGCGCGGATCAGCATGCTTTTTCCATACTCTTCGAGAGGTATTTTCTCTTCAAAACCAACCTCTTCAAAAATAAGATGGGCTAATCTGTTAAAACCTACAATGCTTATATTAAAAAAGCCGGCTGCATTATGCCGCTCTTTCATAAGAGCGATAAACTTTCTCTCTAAGATACTCGTCGCTTGCTCCGGCACGATCAGATAATAATTTTTATCAGGATTTTCCCATGCTTTATCAATTATCTCATTATATAAAAACGTCGATTTTCCGCTTCTTCCACCCCCAGCATAAACCTTTATCTTACCCTGCATATTAACCCCTTTCCTCCAGTTAACATAAAAATGGACTATGGGGACAGTCCCCCTGGTCCATTTTTATGTTAACTTAATGATTCCACTTGTAGAGTCCTGCGTAGACTCCGTCCTTTGCCATTAACTCATCATGAGTTCCTGACTCTTCGATTCCTTTTTCTGTAAGTACTAAAATATTCTCTGCATTTTTTATTGTTGTAAGTCTGTGGGCGATCACAAAAGTAGTTCTATTCTTTGCTAACTTTTCCAAAGACTCTTTAACAATATTTTCGCTCTCATTATCTAAGGCGCTGGTTGCCTCATCAAAAATAAGTATCGGTGGATTTTTAAGGAAAACTCTGGCAATGGAAAGCCTCTGCTTCTGCCCGCCTGAAAGTTTTATACCTCTCTGCCCGATATCTGTCTCATAGCCCTTCGGAAGTCCCATGATAAAATCGTGGGCATTGGCCCGCTTCGCAGCCTCGATTATCTCATCTCTTGTCGCATCCGGCCTTCCATACTTTATATTGTCATATACTGTTCCCGCAAAAAGATAAACATCCTGCTGGACAATTCCTATATTTTCTCTAAGGCTCTTTAAAGTCACATCCCTTACATCTTTTCCATCGATCGTGATGCTGCCCTTCGTAACTTCATAAAATCTTGGAATCAGACTGCAGAGAGTAGTCTTTCCGCCGCCTGAAGAACCAACCAGCGCCACATATTCTCCGGCCGAAACCTTAAGGTCTATATGCTTTAAAACCCTATGGGCAGTATCATTATACTTAAATGATACGTCTTTAAATTCTATGTCTCCCTTAACCTGAGTTAACTCCACCGCGCCCTCTTTATCCTTTATATCCGGCTCGATAGCAAGTATTTCCGTGAATCTCTCGAAACCGGAATAACCCCTCTGGAAGGACTCAGTAAAATCGATAAGCGTTCTTACCGGATCCGTAAATACATTTATATAAAGTAAAAATGTGACAAAGTCTGATACTCTTACTAAATCCTTAGTTATAAGAATCCCGCCTAACATAATGACACATACATTTATAAGTAAAGTAAAAGCCGTCATACCTGCCTGAAAGAAGCCCATATAGATGTAACTTTCTTTCTTGGCACGAAGGAAGCCGTCATTTCCTGTCTTAAACTTCTCTCTCTCAAGCTCCTCATTTGCAAATGACTTTACCACTCTTATACCTGACAGGTTATCCTCAATCCTTGCATTGATCTCCGCTATCTGCACACGGTTTTCCCTAAATGCTCTTCTCATTCTCTTATTGATAAAATAAGCATAAAGAAACATAAGAGGAAGCAGGATAAAAGCTGCAAGAGTAAGATATCCGCTAATATTGATAAGTATTATAAATGCACCTATGATCTTTATAAATGAAATCGCCAGATTTTCAGGTCCATGATGAAGCAGCTCTGAAATATCGAAAAGATCTGATGTTATACGGCTCATTAACTGTCCGACTTTCTGCTCATCATAAAAAGAAAAAGATAATTTCTGATAATGAGAAAAGATTTCCTGTCTCATATCATATTCAATCTTTGCTCCCATTATATGTCCAACAGCACCTACATAGTAATTCGAACCAAACTGCAGGATAACCAGTACTATAAGCCCGCAGCCTATCCATATCACCCTGTGAAAAGCTGCATCTTTATCAAGGCTTCCTATACTTCCTGTGATATATCTTACTGCTAATGGGATTACCAGACTGATAACTGATAAAAGAAAAGCAAAAAACATATCCAAAAAGAATACCTTTTTATATGGCCTGTAATAACCGACCATTTTTTTAATATTGTCCCTCATTCTTCCACTTCC
>CAMKMR010000011.1 GCA_946413945.1 uncultured Lachnospiraceae bacterium
GATGAAATACAAGCTTTATTTTTCGGCGGCCCTGGCTATTGAACCGGATATAATAATGATGGATGAACCATTAAATGCAATGGACCCTGAAAGTCAGGCTAAAGCAATACAGGATGTTATGGATTATGTAAAGGGAAATGAAAAGGCTGTGATGTTTTCAAGTCATATAAGCCAACTTATTAATAATCTGTCTAATAGAATTTTGTTGTTAAAAGATGGCAGACTGATAGACGAATAAAATGCGTACTTGTCAGACAGTATATAATGGAAAATAAGGAAAAATGCTATGAAAAAAAGATTTATAATTGCAGGGGTAATTTTAGCAATCTGTATTGTCCTTGAGTTCTTGTTTAAGGATGCGGCAGTAAGGATAGGTATCGGTATAGTTGGAGCGATTCTTGTTTCTCTTTTCACAAGAAAAGTGGATTAGAGAAATAAATTAAATGTGCGAAAAAGACAATCCAAAGACAATCCAAATTAGTGCTGTGTTGACGAAAACCCAGTAACACTTTATAATAAGTAAGGTGTCACGTGTTTTTTTATGCCAGACACCAAAACTATCGCAGTGTGTTTTTTGGAGGTATTATGGAAGAATTAGAGAGAGGACCAGTAAGACATCTTATTGACCCAATGGATCTTTCAGTTGAGGAAGTTGAAGAACTTCTTAATGTGGCACAGGATATAATTAATAATAAGGATAAATACCGTGAGGCATGTAAGTATAAAAAACTTGCAACTCTTTTCTATGAACCAAGTACTAGAACGAGACTCAGCTTTGAATCTGCTATGATGGAGCTGGGAGGTAATGTGCTTGGTTTTTCTTCTGCTCAGTCATCGTCTGTTTCAAAGGGGGAATCTGTTGAGGATACAGTAAGAGTAGTTGGCCAGTTTGCAGATATAATAGCAATGCGTCATCCCAATGAAGGTGCACCAAAGCTTGCTTCAATGTACTCGCCGGTTCCTATTATCAATGCCGGAGACGGTGGGCATAACCACCCAACTCAGACACTTACAGATCTTCTTACAATATTTTCAGAGAAGAAAAAACTTGATAATTTTACAATAGGTCTTTGTGGAGACTTAAAGTTCGGACGTACAGTCCATTCATTGATAAAGGCTCTTTCAAGATATGAGGGAGTTAAATTTGTTCTTATCTCACCTAAGGAATTAAAGGTTCCAGGATACATTATTACAGAAGTGCTTGAGCCATCGGGCCTTTCATATAAAGAAGTAACATCTCTTGAAGAAGCGCTTCCGGAACTGGACGTACTTTATATGACAAGAGTACAGAAGGAAAGATTCTTCAATGAGGCTGATTATATCAGACTTAAAGATACATATATTCTTGATAAGAAAAAATTAGATAATGCAAAAGAAGATATGATAATCCTTCATCCTCTTCCAAGAGTAAATGAAATTGCAGCGGATGTAGATAGTGATCCTCGTGCATGTTACTTTAAACAGGTACTTTACGGAAAATACATCCGTATGGCACTTATCTTAAAATTACTGGGGGTAGATGTGAAATGAAGATAGATTCAATCCAGAATGGTATTGTACTTGACCATATTACAGCAGGTAAAGCGATGCAGATATATTATGACCTTGGTCTTGATAAACTCGATTGCAGTATTGCTATTATGCAGAATGTTAAAAGCGACAAGATGGGAAAGAAAGATATAATTAAGATCGATAAAAACATGGATATTAATCTGGATGTAATAGGATATATCGATCCTTCTATAACAGTAAGCATAATAAAGGACGGAGTTACAACAGAGAAAAAGAAGGTAGACCTTCCTAAAAAATTAGTAAATATCAAGAGATGTAAGAATCCAAGATGTATCACAGCTATTGAGCCAGAGATTCCTCAGATTTTTAAGCTTACAGATGAGAAGAGAAGAGTTTATAGATGCATTTACTGTGACGCCGATTGATGAATTGCCGCCGCACACTCGTGACAGTCGTGTGAGGCTTCATATTCGGAACGAACGGCTAAATACTTTAAATATTAAATGCCCCTTGCCGGTAAAAACTGCGCGAGGGGCTTTTTGTCCTAAACAAAAAGTATCAATTTTATGTGATATGATTTTTGATATTTTTTTAGGAAAAAGTCGGATTAAGTCCTGAAAAGTCTTGAAAAACCTGGGGATTTGCCTTAGGGTTTACAAAAACTTCAATTATGTTATAATAATACAGATTATGCACACTGATAAGTAAGGTGTGTAAACAGATGGGAGTCTGCAATTTATGGAACATTACTTAATCAACGGTGGTAAGACACTTGAAGGTGAAGTTGTTATAGCAGGAGCGAAGAATGCCGCATTAGGAATACTTGCTGCAGCTGTTATGACTGATGACGAGTGTATTATTGAGAATGTCCCTTTCGTTAGTGATACCAGGACGCTTTTAAAAGCAATCGAGAATATCGGAGCTAGTGTAAGGCTTCTCGATAGACATACTGTATCTATCTGCGGTAAGGGGATTGTGGGAGACGAGAGCCTTTCAGTCGACGACGAATACATAAGAAGGATCAGAGCTTCATATTACCTTATTGGAGCTCTTCTTGGAAAATATAAATATGCAAATGTTGCTCTTCCTGGAGGATGTGATATTGGTTCAAGGCCTATCGATCTTCATATAAAGGGTTTTGAAACTCTTGGAGCTTCGGTAGATATCGTTAATGGCGGTAAGATAGTAGCCAGAGCAAAGAGTCTTAACGGGGCTCATATCTATCTTGATACAGTTTCTGTTGGCGCCACTATCAATATCATGATGGCAGCGGTCCTTGCAGAAGGAAAGACAACTATTGAAAATGCTGCTAAAGAACCACATATAGTTGATGTGGCAAACTTTCTCAATTCAATGGGTGCTAATATTAAGGGTGCAGGTACAGATGTGATCCGTATCCGTGGGGTAGAGAGACTGCACGGAACAGAATATACTATCATACCTGATCAGATCGAGGCAGGAACATTTATGGCTCTTGCAGTAGCGACCAGAGGAAATATACTTATTAAGAATGTAATACCTAAGCATCTTGAGTCTATCTCCTCAAAGCTGATGGAAATGGGCGCTAAGGTTATAGAATATGATGATTCAGTTAGAGTAATGGCTGATGGAAAGCTTAAAGCAACTCATATTAAGACACTCCCATATCCGGGCTTTCCTACAGACATGCAGGCACAGATTGCAGCAGCACTTGCTCTTGCAGAAGGTACAAGTGTTGTAACAGAGAGCATTTTTGAAAACAGATTCAGATATGTTTCTGAACTGATAAAAATGGGTGCTAAGATAAAAGTTGAAGGAAATACTGCTATCATTACAGGCGTCAGTGGTTTCCACGGGGCTAAGGTGGCTGCGTCAGATCTTAGAGCCGGAGCGGCACTTGTTATTGCTGCATTAGCAGCCGAAGGAGAAAGCACAATTGAGGATATAAAGTATATCAAACGTGGCTATGAAGATTTTGATGAGAAGATCAGAGCCATCGGGGGAGATATGTCATATATTCCGGATAAAGAAAATGGTGATCAGAATAATAATAAATCTGACAACAAATAAGGATATTTAAACACAGGAAGGGGCATAAAAGTCATGGCAAAGAAGCCTTATTATATTACAACGGCTATAGCATATGCATCTGGTAAGCCACATATTGGAAATACTTATGAAATCGTACTTGCAGATAGTATTGCAAGATATAAGAGATTTACTGGTTATGATGTTCGTTTTCAGACTGGAACAGATGAACATGGACAGAAGATAGAGACTAAGGCTTTTGAGAGTCTGTCTACACCAAAGGAATTTGTTGACCAGAAGGCAGGAGAGATTAAGCGCATCTGGGATCTTATGAATACTTCTTATGATAGATTTATCCGTACAACAGATGAGGATCATGAAAAGCAGGTCCAGAAGATCTTTAAAAAGCTTTATGACCAGGGGGATATCTACAAAGGTGAGTATGAAGGTATGTATTGTACCCCTTGCGAATCTTTCTGGACAAAGAGCCAGTTAGTAGATGGAAAATGTCCTGACTGTGGTCGAGAAGTAAAACCGGCTAAGGAAGAGGCGTATTTCTTTAAGATGAGTAAGTATGCTCCAAAGCTTATTAAATATATCGAGGATCATCCTGAGTTTATTCAGCCTGAAGCTAGAAAGAATGAGATGGTCAATACATTCTTAAAGCCAGGCCTTCAGGATCTTTGTGTTTCAAGAACGACATTTAAATGGGGCATCCCGGTTGATTTTGATCCTAAGCATGTAGTTTATGTCTGGATCGATGCGTTAACAAACTATATTACAGGCCTAGGTTACGATGTAGATGGAAATTCAAGCGAACTTTTCAAAAAATACTGGCCAGCAGACCTGCATCTTATTGGTAAGGATATCCTTAGATTCCATACAATTTATTGGCCGATCATGCTGATGGCACTGGATGTACCACTTCCTAAACAGGTATTCGGTCATCCATGGCTTATACAGAGTGATGGAAAGATGAGTAAGTCAAAGGGAAATGTTCTCTATGCTGACGATATGGTGGATCTCTTCGGCGTTGATGCTGTCAGATACTTCCTCCTTCACGAGATGCCATTTGATAATGATGGCGTTGTATCATGGGAACTTCTTATTGAAAGAGTTAACTCTGATCTTGCTAATACACTTGGTAACCTTGTTAACCGTACAATCTCTATGATCAATAAGTATCATGGTGGAATTGTAAATGATGCTGGTATCAAGCTTCCTGTTGATGATGAGTTAAAACAGTATGCTATTGATACTCCAAAGAGAGTTAACGAAAAGATGAATCAGCTTAGAGTAGCTGATGCTATCACAGAGATATTCAATCTCTTTAAGAGATGCAATAAATATATTGATGAAACAATGCCTTGGGCACTTGCTAAGGAAGGCGATATGGATGACAGACTTTGTACTGTTCTCTATAACCTTGTTGAAAGCATAGTGATCGGTGCTTCAATGTTACATCCATTTATGCCTAATACAGCAGACAGGATCTTCACACAGCTTTGCACACATGGAAGAAGCGTAACAGAGTTGGCTACATTTGGCCTTTATCCATCAGAGACAAAGGTAACAGATAAGCCTGAAATCCTTTTCGCAAGAATCGATACAGCAAAGATGCTTGAAGAAATTGAAAAGAGATTCCCTTCTAAGGTTGCTGAACAGAAAGAAAATCCAAAAAAGAAGGAAGAAAAAACAAAAAAGTGTGAGCCGGCTAAAGTAGAAGCTGTTTCTAAGGAAGAGATAACAATTGACGATTTTGATAAACTTCAGCTTCAGATAGGTGAGATCATTTCATGTGAAGCGGTACCAAAGTCAAAGAAACTTCTTTGCTCACAGGTTAAGGTTGGAGATAAGACTCTTCAGATTGTTTCAGGTATTAGAAATTACTATAGCCCAGAAGAGATGCCTGGTAAGAAGGTTGTTGTAATAACAAACTTAAAGCCGGCTAGGCTTGCTGGAATTGAGTCACAGGGAATGCTTCTCTGTGCAGAAGATTTAGATGGAAATCTTGCTCTTCTCACATCTGAAAAAGATATGCCAGGCGGAGCAATGATCAGCTAGCAACAGATAAGGATAAAGAGGCAGAAGAAAGATATATATGATGAAAAGATTAAAAAGAACTGTTATTCTCATGACTGTGTTTAGCCTTCTTGTTTCGCTTCTTACAGCATGCGGGAAGACAAAGACAAAGAGGTATCAGGCCTATATTGAATCTCTTATCACAGCTAATTATCTTGGTATTTCTGATGAATACATTCAGACAACTGGTGCAAATGAGGCTGATGCAGAGGCTATGTACCTTCAGAATGCAACTAGACTTTCGAGAAATCTGGAGTCCTATTATGGTCTGGAGATAAACACAGATACTGAACTTGCACCTCGGATGGAAGAACTTTCAAAGAAGATATATTCTAAGACAAAGTTTAATGTTGGAAGAGCATATCAGGATAATAATATTTATTTCGTAGATATAAATATTCAGCCTATTGATATCCTTAATCAGACCCACGATGATGTTACTGGATATGTTGAGGATTTCAATAAGAGAGTAGCTGCGGGTGAATTTAATAATTACACTAAAGAAGAATATGAGCATGAATTTGCAAAGGGCATCATAGAAATACTTGAAAATGCGGCCGACAACATGCAGTATAAGGACGCTGAACAGGTTACTGTAAGAATAATCGAAAGTGATACTTCATTTTATATTGGAAATGAAGACTTCCAGAAACTTGATAGTAAGGTGATAGCAACTACAGATGAGGCTAAGTCTTCTGACAGTGATGCAAAGTAAGAATTAAAAAGGACCTTTCTTGGGGTCCTTTTTATTTTGATCCGCTGATCATGACGTAAGTTATGAGGTAAGATAAGAAAGTAAGATAAGAAAGTAAGATAAGAAAATAAGATAAGAAAATAAGAATCCTAATGTTGTGCGATGTACTTGTTATCTTACTCTGAGGCGAGATGTAGATTTAATGCCACTATAACCGCTTAAATTAGATGGGCATATATGGGCGAAAATGCTGTAAATTTGCCAAATATTGGGAATTATGGTATCATACTTCTGATTATGGGATTATAAAGGAGGCCTGTGATTTTTTCGAAAAACTAAGAAGTTTTAGCGCCATTTACATGTTTATGACATACGGATAGCATGATTCGCTAAGTCCTAGAGATGCGCGAAAAACAATTTTTTTAAGAAAACGCTTTTTTTAAGAAAGCCTTTTACTAAGAAAAAGATTTTTCCTGTGTTTTATGGTGTCATCATGTTGACGAGGTAGAGCGTTATCGAAATGTTCGGCGGATGCGCTCTCGGACCACGCATTAGGGACGTTAGGTATGGCTTTAAAAACCTGAGTGATCAGATAACAGAGGGACATATCAGATGTTATTGATAATTTATAAATTTAGAAGTGAAAGGGTACAAGACTCTTATGATAAAAAATAAGAATGGGTGTACCTGGTTCATTTTTGCGTAAAAAAGGAGGAAAAGTAATTATGTGTGGTATTATTGGGTTTGCTGGTAATCTTCCAGCAAAGAATATTCTTATTGACGGTCTTGAGCAGCTTGAATATAGGGGCTACGATAGTGCCGGAATCGCGGTTATGGATCCTGAGAAAGGGATCATTATAAAGAAGAAGGTTGGACGCGTTGCTGATCTGCGTGACGCAGCAAAAGATATGGAAACTAGCGCAGTAACAGGTATTGGACATACAAGATGGGCTACTCATGGTGGAGTAACAGATGTAAATGCCCATCCTCACAGAGTAGGACAAGTTACACTTCTTCATAATGGTATCATTGAAAATTATAGAGAGCTTACAGTTCAGTTCGGACTTAAGGATAAGCTTGTTTCTGAGACAGACTCAGAAGTTGTAGCAGCTTTCCTTGATATGGTTTATGAAGGAGATCCAATTGCAGCAATCAGAAAAGTAGTAAAACTCCTATCAGGATCATTTGCACTCTGCATAATGTTTGATGATCAGCCAGACAAGATCTTCTCTGTAAGAAATGTAAGTCCGCTTGTAGCGGCTGCTTCAAAGAGTGGAGCTATCGTTGCATCAGATCTTACAGCACTTATAGCATATTCAAAAGAATATTTTGTTGTACCTGAATATCATATTCTTACTCTTACAAAAGAGGGAATAAAGGTTGAAGACTTAAAGGGAAATGAAATCAGCCCTGAGATCCTTACAGTTAATTGGGATATTTCTGCCGCACAGAAGGGTGGATATCCACACTTCATGTTAAAAGAAATTTACGAGCAGCCAGATGCTCTTGCAAGAACTATTATGCCTAGAGTAAAGGATGGGCTTCCATTCCTTCTCGATGATGGTATTGATGATGAAATTCTTAAGAAACTCAAGAGAGTAAACATCGTTGCCTGTGGTACGGCAATGCATGCAGGTATGGTGGGCCGTACTGTTATTGAAAACAAACTCAGAATACCTGTAACAGTTGATATCGCATCAGAATTTAGATATAAGGATCCTATCATTGATGAGGATACACTTACTATTGTTCTTTCTCAGTCAGGAGAAACAATAGACACTCTTGAAGCTTTAAGACTTGCTAAGCGTAAGGGTTCAAAAGTGCTTTCTATCGTTAATGTTAAGGGATCAACAATTGCGCGTGAGTCAGATTATGTTTTATATACTCATGCAGGACCGGAAATTGCAGTAGCTTCAACAAAAGCATATACTGTTCAGATTTCTGCAATGTATCTTCTGGCATGCCGTATTGCCATTGTTAAAGGAATTTTTTCAGAGGATGAGGCAAGAAGCTTTATAAAGAATCTTGAAAATGTTGGAGAACTTATTAAGGAAACACTCCTTAATGCCAATAATATCAAGCGTATAGCTAACTTTATAAAGATAGCTCCGGATGTTTTCTATATTGGAAGAGGAATAGACTATACAATGAGTCTTGAAGCATCTCTTAAACTTAAGGAGATATCTTATATTCATGCCGAAGCTTATGCAGCAGGTGAGTTAAAGCATGGAACAATCTCATTAATTGAGGAGGGCGTTCCTGTAATCAGTGAAGGTGTGCCAGTTATAGCTATAGCTACAGATGAAGCAGTTTATAGCAAGGTTATCTCCAATATCAGAGAAGTTAAGTCAAGAGGAGCATATGTTATACTTATCAGCCATGATGAGAATATTGATGATGCAACTATCTGTGATAAGCAGATAAAGCTTCCAGAGGCAGATGCAACATTCAGCGTATTTGCTACTGCAGCAGTACTTCAGCTGATTGCATACTATGTTTCGGACGCTAAGGGACTTGATGTTGATAAGCCAAGAAATCTTGCAAAATCAGTAACTGTAGAGTAATAAAAAAGTGCAATGTTCCTTGCTCTGTGTTATAATTTAGGTTGTTATGTTCTCGAAAAGAGGAAAAAAAGGAATTCGAAAAATTGAAAGGGGACAAGTAAGATGGATTTAGAACTTAAGACAGTTTCGTTTGGTGGATATGATAAAAAGAGTGTTGAAGCATATATAGCAGAAATGAAGAATGATTATGAGGGTCAGATAGCTGAACTTAAAGGTGCAGCAGGTAAGCTTAGCGAAACGGTTGACAGTCTTCGTAAGATGAGAGAAGTCAATATGAATGAATCTAAATCAACTGTTGACAACTTAAAACAGGTTAACAATGATCTTCAGGTAGAAATCGATAAGATGAAGGAACAGCTTTCTGAATATCAGAAGAGAGAGGAAGAAAGCGCTTCAAGATATGAATCAATCTCTCGTACTCTTCTTGCTGCAAGAGAATCAGCTGACAGTCTTTCAAGACAGACAAAGGCTGAGTGCGATGCGAAGATGAGTGAGACAGTTGCTCAGTGTAAGCAGATGATGGAAGAGACAACTGCCCAGTGCGAAAATCTTAAGTCAACAACAAAAGCTGAATGTGACAGACTTACATCTGAAACCAAGAGTGCATGTCAGGAAAAGAAGGAAACAACTTATGCTGACTGTGAAAGTTTAAAGAACAGGACGATTGATGAGACAACAAGATTAAAAGAAGAGACAGAGGCAAGTTGCAAAAAGCTTGCAGCTGAAACAGAGGCAAGCTGCAACAAGCTTAAAGAAGAGACAACAGCAAGTTGTAATCAGCTTACAGCTGAAACAGAAGCAGCTATGGCAGCATTAAAGCATAACACAGAAACAGAGTGTGAACAGCTTAAAGCAAAGACTCGTGAAGAAGTATATTTAACAAGAAGCCAGGTTAAGAGAGAGTGCGAATCAATCAGTGAATTCGTTGCTCAGCTTATGACTTCAGTAGAAAATGTTGAAGAGGCATGTAAGCAGACAAAGAAGCTTACTGATGATGCTTTTGGTGATGTTGCATCTAAACAGTAATAGACATTTTTAAAGGTGTTACAACAGGGACTTAACTAAAATACTAAGTCCCTGTTCTTTTCTGACAAATGTCTTAAAAGTATAGGGGGGATAGTCTGATGAATGAAGAAATGAAATTTCTTCTCAAAGCGCTTGAGAAGGAAAGATGTTCTGTTGTAGTAATGAGCTATCTTAAAAATGAGACAAGATTACATTCCAAAATGGAATATATTACTGATAATGTAGAAAGTCTTGGTATGAATCTCTCGGCTCTTAAAGGGGGCTATAGACTTCCGAAGGATTATATACATCCAGAGGATAGAATGGGCTTTGTAGAAGCTTTACATCTTGCATTAAAGAATCACACAGGCTTCTCATATGGGATGAGGATCTGTGGCGATGATGGGATAATTAGAAAAGTAGATCTTATATCTGATTATTTGGATGAGGATCATGAAAAATATATTGTTGAATATGTGATAAGAGAAACTAGCAAGGTTGAAGAAATTGGAGCAACAGAAGTACTGTGTGGCCCTAATACTGCAAGTGACTCTTGTAATATGGCAGAAGTGAATCAGACAAGAGAATTGTTTAACGACAATAGAATGACAGAATTGTTTGATCATATAGCAAATACATTTGAAGTTTATTCAGCTGTTGTGGATCTTTCAGGAAAGAAGATCACAGAGCCTGTTGGGCCAGCAGCATTTTTGGGCGAGTTTTATGATATACTCGAGAGACCAGAATATTTTGAAGTTTATGAAAAGATAAACCGAGGCCTTATATCTGGAAATGAGCCTATCTATCTGGAAGTTAAGGGTATTAATCCGGATAGCAGGCTTACAGCGACACCTATACTTATAGGTGGAAGACATGTGGCAGATTGGCTGCTTTTTGCCAGGGATAAGGATGAGGCTGAAAAACTTAGGAAAATACTTAAACATCAGAAAAAATTAATAGATGTTGTGACAGATTTTGTTTATAAGCTTTATAGGCTGTCACATAAAAGACTCGATGACAGGAAGTATAAAGAGCTCTTAGAGTTCGATAAGGGACAAAAAAAGATAATCTCTGATATGTTAAAGGATGTAACAGAACAAAGAAAACCTGATATCAGTGAATATCTCGAAAGAGCAGGAAGGCTTCTGGATATCGATCATATTATCCTTTTTAAGGAATCAAGTAAGTATTCAGAGATTTATTCTATAGATGATTATTGGAGTATCGAAGGCAAGTCTCCGGCTACAGTTGCCGGATTTGACTGGAATTCGGACCATTTTACTGAAGACGAAAGAAGGATAGTAGCGAAGGAAGGATTTGTGGTTGATCATACCAATATGACTAACCATATCAGAATTGGTATCTTTGCAGGAAAGGCAAGAGCTGTTATAATCAGACCTGTTGTGGCTGAAGGACGTTATTATGGACGTCTGGTAATGATAGAAAACAGAAAAGAAAGAGAATGGAAGGAAGCCGAACTGGTCTTTTCAGAACAGTTTGCAAGCCTTATAGCTTTTGGGCTGAACTTAAAGATGGAGTCAAAGGGGCTTTATGGCGGAAGGGACAGCCTTTATGATATTCTTAATCAGTTTTCTGCTAAGATATTTATTAGGAATAATAAAACTGGCAAGATCATATTTGCTAATACGGCCCTTAATAATCTGGCAGGTCATAATATGACCGGTGAGGACTCATGGAGTTTAGTGCCTGATACAAAGGATGATATCTTAGGATATGAGCCTCGTTCAAAGAGTAAAAGAGTAAATTGGAGAAAATATATACCTCAGTTCTCCAATATTTTTGATATAACAATGCTCCCTGTTACATTTCAGGACGGGGAAACTGCGTCAGTATTTATTTTGCGGCTGGCACAGGACTAGATAGGAGGAACTAATTAATGTCAAACGCAGATATTGGAATAGATTTTGGTACATCTAGTACTTTGATCTACGTAAGAGGAAAAGGAGTGGTTTTAAAAGAGCCATCAGTGATCGCTTATGATAAGGAATTAGATAAGATCGTTGAGATTGGTGAAGAAGCTCGACTTATGCTGGGAAGAACGCCTGGCAATATCATTGCAGTAAAACCACTTAAGCATGGTGTTATTACAGACAATTCTACAGCGGAGCAGATGCTTAGATATTTTATCAGAAAAGCTATCGGAAGAAATTTCTTTGGCCGCCGTCCTAGAATCTGTATCTCTGTTCCATCTGGCGTTACTGAAGTTGAGAGACGTGCAGTTGAAGAGGCAGCTTATCGTGCAGGAGCAAGATTTGTTACCTTGATCGAGGGGCCTATTGCGGCTGCTATAGGTGCAGGCATTGATATAAGAAGACCTATAGGAAATATGGTAGCTGATATTGGTGGTGGTACTACGGATGTTGCTGTTATTTCCATGGGTGGAGCTGTTGTAAGTAAGTCGATAAAGACAGCTGGAAATGATTTTGATGAAGCAATAGTCAGATATGTCAGAAAAAGATATAACCTTCTTATAGGTGATGTTACAGCCGAAGAGGTTAAGATCAATATTGGAACCTGTTATAAGAGACCTGAGAATATCGCTATGGAGATAAGAGGCCGAAATATGGTTACAGGACTTCCAAAGACTGTTACGATCACTTCTGATGAGACAGAAGAGGCTTTAAGAGAGCCGGCTGCTCAGATTGTAGAAGCAGTTCATTCAGTTCTTGAAAAAACTCCTCCTGAGATTGCTGCAGATATTGCAGATCGTGGTATAGTGCTCACAGGTGGCGGGGCTCTTTTACATGGTCTTGAACAGCTCATTGAGGAAAAGACAGGAATCACAACTATGACAGCTGAGGATCCTATGTCTGCTGTAGCAACTGGAACTGGCAAATATATGGATATTCTTGATGAGGAAAAGTAGATATATCAAGCTATGACAAGAGAAGGATACATCGAAAAAATCATATATAGAAATGAAGAAAACGGATACACAGTCTTTAATGTGGAAACACCTGAAGGGGACGAGGTATTCGTTGGATGTCTGGCAAATATTGCCGAGGGAATGTATATACAGGCTGAGGGTGAGTATGTTCACCATCCTCAGTATGATATACAGTTTAAATTCAGCTCCTGCAATCTTAGTATGCCGGAAGATATCACAGGGATAGTAAAGTATCTATCCTCTGGTATAATAAAAGGTATAGGTGAAGTTCTCGCTAAGAGGATAGTAAAAAAATTCAAACTTGATACACTTCGTATCATAGAGGAAGAGCCTGAAAGATTGGCAGAAGTTAAGGGTATATCCCTTGATAAGGCAGAAAAAATTGCTGTTTCATACAGTGAAAGCCATGAATTTCAGGAAGTCATTATCTTCCTGTCCCAATATGGAATAACAGCAAACCTTGCTATGAAGATCTATGAAGAATATGGTAAGGAAGTTTATAACATAATAAGAGAAAATCCTTACAGGATAGCAGAAGATGTGGCAGGAGTAGGATTTAAGAAGGCAGATGAGATTGCTATGGCTGCAGGTATTGCTGCGGATTCAGTATATCGAATTCACTCTGCAATTCTTTTTAGTCTTAACCAGTCTATGACAGAAGGGCATATGTATATGCCGGAAAAACTTTTAGCCAGTGAGGTATATAGGCTTATTTCTAGTGGAGAAGATCCAGGTGTTTTCCAGGATAGATTCCATGATCTGCTTATAGATATGGCTATGAATAAAAGGATCGTACTTAAGTCTGAGCATGAAAATGACCAGGAATATACTATAGTTTACAGTTACTGGAATTATAATGCGGAAATAGGCAGCGCAAGAAAACTGGTGGATCTAAAGCTTCGATTTGAAGTTCCGGAAAATGAAATCAATGCAGTTATTTCTGAGGTTGAAGAGGAATGTAAATTTACTCTCGATTCTATGCAAAAAAAGGCTGTAACTCAGGCTATAAGCTCCGGAGTTGCGGTTATAACAGGTGGCCCTGGAACAGGTAAGACTACCATAATAAATGCTATCATAAAGTATTTTGATAAGAATGGCATGGACTATGCACTTGCAGCCCCAACTGGACGTGCAGCTAAGAGAATGTCTGAATCAACAGGAAAGAAGGCACAGACTATTCACAGGCTTCTGGAATTTCAGGGACAGCCTCAGGACAACGATAGTCTTGGAAAGAAACTGACTTTTATGAGGAATGAGGATAATCCTCTTGATTCAGATGTCGTGATAATAGATGAGGCATCCATGATAGATGCAATGCTCTTTTTATCTTTACTTAAAGCAATATCTTATGGGACAAGGCTCATTCTTGTAGGAGATATTGACCAGCTTCCTTCCGTTGGGGCAGGAAATGTGCTTCATGATATCATTTCTAGTGAATGTTTTCCTGTTACAAAGTTAGAAACAATTTTCAGACAGGCAGGAGAAAGCTCGATAGTAAGTAATGCTCATAATATAAAGCATGGAAATCATCTTACGATAAGTAATAAGAGTAGTGATTTCTTCTTTATACCTAGAGCTACGTCGGCGGAGATCCTTAAAGAAGTAAATAATCTGCTTACGGAAAATCTGCCAAAATACTTAGGGGTTGATGCTGAGGAAATACAGGTGCTGACTCCGATGAGAAAGTACGAGCTGGGGGTAGAGGCGTTAAATAAAAGACTCCAGCAGGCGCTTAATCCGGCGGCTAATGACAAGCATGAAAAAGAAAAAGCTGATGTTATCTTCCGCGAGGGCGATAAGGTCATGCAGATAAAGAATAATTACAAGATAGAATGGCGTATTCTTCCGTCAGAAGAAAATGATTATGTGATGGAGGAAGGCGTTGGAGTATTTAATGGTGATATGGGACGTATCACAGGAATAGATGATTTTAATGAAGAAGTAACTGTACTTTTTGATGACGGAAGGCAGGCTGTTTATACTTATAATATGATGGATGAGCTTGAACATGCTTTTGCCATTACCATACATAAGTCCCAGGGGTCGGAATATCCGGCAGTGATAATCCCTCTTTTAAATGGTCCTGACAAGCTGCTTAGCAGGAATCTGCTCTATACAGCGGTAACTAGAGCACGGCGTATGGTGGTCATTGTAGGTAACATTAACCTTGTTAACAGGATGATAGATAATGTAAATGAGCAAAAGCGCTTTACTACATTTGCGAAACGACTGAAGGAGATTGATGAATTATAAATTGATCCGCGATCTGATCTTTCCGCCCCGATGTGCAGTGTGCGATGAGCTTCTTTGCTTAGGAAAGGGGCTGGTCTGTCAGAAGTGCAGGCCCAAGATCAGATATATACAGGAACCGAGATGTTTTAAATGCGGCAAAGAAGTTTCTGATGTTGAAGAGGAATATTGTTTTGACTGTCAGAGGAAAAAGAGAAGTTATATACAGGGCTTTCCTTGTATGGCTTACCTTCCTCCTGTAAGTGATGCTGTGGTAAGAATGAAATATCATAACAGGCCAGAGTATGCTGAATTCTACGGGGGAGAGATAGCGAGGATCTTTAAGGATGAGTTTAAAAAGAGGGCGATAGAGGCTCTTATCCCGGTCCCGCTTCATATAAAGAGGTTTCAAAAAAGAGGCTATAATCAGGCCCTGCTTTTAGCTAAAGAGATTGAGAAACTGACAAAAATACCTGTTAAAACAGATATTCTTTATAGGTCTAGTGATACTTTAGCTCAGAAGAAGCTTTCCAATGACGAAAGAGAAAATAATCTGAAGGACGCATTTTCAGCGGTTAGAACAAATGAGGATCTAAACACAGTCCTTATCGTGGATGACATTTATACCACAGGAGCTACTATAGAGGCCTGCAGCCTTGCTCTTAAAAAAATCGGTATAGAAAATATATATTATACGAGCGTATGCATCGGAAATGTGGTATGATGTTCTTTGTGTTTAAAAACTTAAAAGAGGAATAATAAAATGGATAAGAAAAATCTTTGCGTAATCTTTGGCGGATGCTCTTCAGAACATGAAGTTTCTTGTGTATCTGCAGCAACAGTGGTTAAGGCACTGGATAAAAATAAGTACGATATCACGCTTATTGGTATTACAAAAGAGGGACATTGGATCTATACAGATTCAGTTGAAAAGATTGAACAAAAATATA
>CAMKMR010000012.1 GCA_946413945.1 uncultured Lachnospiraceae bacterium
TCAGCAAGTGCTGCCTTTATAGCCAGCATCACACGTGATAATTCACCGCCGGAAGCAACTTCATTTAAAGCTCTTAAATCTTCTCCCACATTGGTTGATATCATAAATATAGCTTCATCTCTACCATTAACACCAGTCTCTTCTAAATCTTTAAAACAAGTCTCAAATTTGACATCGTTAAAATTAAGAAGATAAAGGCTTTCTCTTATCTTTTTACAGAGTTTTTCTGCCGCATTCTTTCTAAGATTAGACAATTTTTCTGCTTCCTTATCCAGCTTTTCTTTTAACTTAGCCTTTTTTTTCTTAAGCTCTTCCACAAGCTCATCATGATGCTCTAAGTTTTCCTTTTCGGCCTTAAGGCTTTCGCATGTCTTTTCAATCTCTTCGATTGATTTACCATATTTCATCTTTAAAGAATTGATGATATCGAGTCTTTCTTCCACATCTCTTAAGTCCCTCTCATCAAACTCCATAGACTGCATATAATCTGAAAGAGACCTGTTAAAATCATTTAAAAGCGCATCAATATCGCTGAGCTGCTCCACTATATCCTTTAAGTCCTTATCGAGCTTTATAAGCTCCCTTAAATGAGGCAATTCCCTTGATATAGCGTTAGCCATTGAATCAGGCTTATCATAACCTGTTGCGCCATAGATTTCATTTGCAGCTAAAAGAATATCTTTACTAGCATTCATTTTCTTAAATGAATCTTCGAGGTCACTATCTTCCCCTTTAATAAGCTTTGCGGACTCGATTTCATTTATCTCGAAGTTAATAAAATCCAGTCTCTTTATCCTTTCATCACAATTAATATCAAGATCTGCAAGCTCATCTGATACTTCCTTATAATCCTTATAGACATCGGAAAACACCTGCTTTTCTTTAATGATAGCAGGATCTGACGAATCGATTATCATAAGATGTTTTTTAGCTTTAAGAAGGGTCGTACTCTCATGCTGGGCGTGAAGATTTATAAGAAGCTCCGAAATCTCCTTTAGTTTTGAAACAGTGACAGTATGATCATTTATCCTGTTAATCGTGCGACCATTAACAAGACGTCTCTGGATTATAACCTGTCCCTCTTCTGCAACTATAGAAGGATCAGCCTTTTGTAAAGCCTCCTGTCCATTTTCATCCAGCCAGAATATAAGTTCCACAAGCCCCTCTGTATCCTTATTTCTAAGAAGCGAATTGTCGAACTTACCTCCAAGTCCTATACCTATAGAACCAATAATGATAGATTTACCGGCGCCTGTCTCACCTGTCAGGATATTCAGGCCGTCGGAAAAATCCACACAAACCTCGTCAATAAGCGCAAGATTTTTTACGTGAAGACTCTGTAACATATTTTACTTTGTCCTTCCCTTTATATAGAAAAATAGAAATCTAATTAAGCGACATATGTATTGAATCCACCACAGCATCAACCATGGTCCTCTTTTTTACAGCAAGGAAAATGGTATCGTCTCCGGCTATACAGCCTGCGATTCCTTCAATATGCATATGATCTAAAGCAGCTGCAACTGCCATGGCAACACCTGATACAGTTTTTATAACAACTATATTCTCTGCTGCTTCCACACTGCTTATTCCTGTACGAAGAATCTGTCTATATGACGCTGCCGATGTGGAAAGTGCCGACTCTCCCGGAGCGTACTTCTGCCTTCCCTTTTCAGATGTGATCTTACGAAGCCTCAGTTCCCTGATATCACGGGAAACTGTTGCCTGTGTAGTATCAAATCCGGCCTCAGTAAGCTTTTCTGCTAATTCTTCCTGAGTCTCGATCTCATAATCTGTAATGAGTCTAAGTATTGTTCTTTGTCTATCTCTTTTCATACCGTAAACTTCCTGCTAAGCACCTCGTAAAAACTCTCTTCGTCCAGCTTGATAAGATCAAGCTCCTGCTCTGATCTTCTGACTGTAACCGAAGAATTAACCCCAATCTCATAATCCATGAAGCCGTCAAAGCTGACTAAAGCTTCATTAATCTGTGTTTTCCTTTTTTCAATAAGTTCAAGTTTTATCTCATCCTCTGCCGAAAATACAACACTCTTCTTTGAAAGAGAATGTGGACATATTGGCGTTACAAGGATAAGACTTGCTTTAGGACTTACTATCGGTCCTCCAGCTGACATATTGTAACCTGTAGAACCTGTTGGCGTAGAAACTATCACGCCATCAGCTTCATATGTATCAAAGAATTTATCATTGACATAGATTTTAATAGCAATAAGCCTAAGCGCTCCCGACCTGGCAAGGACAACATCATTTAAAGAATTAAATCTAAAACTACTTGCAGAATCTCCAAGAGCTTCTAATTCTCCATCACACGTAACTTCTTTATCAACATCAGCTAGGTCGTTAAATGTTTCTCTATCAACATTATCTACATCGTCATGAACTTTATTTTTTAAGCCTCGATTTACTTTCTTCAGCTGCACCATGCCCTCAAGCATCATTCTCTTCTCAATAGAATAATCCCCATTCATAAGCCTGGTGATCATCTCATCTATCTTTGGCAGGTCTACTTCTGTAAGAAATCCTACAGTTCCAAGATTCACTCCTATCATAGGTATAAATCTCTCCCCTATAGTGTGGCAGGCTCTGATAAGAGTCCCGTCGCCTCCAAGAACGATGATACAATCAACTTTGTCCAAGTCAAAACCATCTTCCTTTGAAGCCGCAAGTATATCATCCTTACTGCAGATACACGCTTCACCGCCTTTTATGGTGATACGGCTCTTAACTTCATTTGCCACACAAAGAGCTTCATCTTTATAAATATTAGAATAAAGCAAAAAATTGTTTAGTTTTTTCATACCTGTTCAGCCTTTTTATCAAGTGTCTCATGACTGTCAAAAACCACTTTATCAATATCTATTAAAGGAGCCTCAGATGGCGCCTTCTTTGTAAGATATGCAAGATATTCAATATTACCTTCCGGTCCCTTGACCGGTGAAAATGTAAGTCCGCAGCAATGTAAGTTGATAGTCTCTGCAAAAGAAAGCACCATCTCGATAACTTCCTTATGAACCTTATCATCCCTTACAACTCCGTGTTTACCAACCTTTTCACGTCCGGCTTCAAATTGAGGCTTGATAAGGCATACGATCTCACCATCCTCCTTTAAGAGATTATAAACCGGTCCTAAAACCTTTGTAAGCGAAATAAATGATACGTCGATGGATGCAAAATGAAGAAGTTCATCTATATCAGTCGGCTCTACGTATCTGATATTAGTCTTTTCCATGACAACAACCCTGTCATCATTTCTAAGCTTCCAGTCCAGCTGGCCATGACCTACATCAACAGAATAAACCTTAACGGCTCCATTCTGAAGCATGCAGTCAGTAAACCCTCCCGTAGATGCTCCTACATCCATACATACTTTACCTTCAAGTTTTACAGGGAAATTCTCCATAGCCTTTTCAAGCTTTAAACCACCACGGCTCACATACTTAAGAGTATTTCCTCTTACTTCTATATTCTTTGTTTCATCAAATGTTGTTCCTGCTTTGTCTTCCTTTATGTTATCCACATAAACGATTCCTGACATTATAAGGCGCTTTGCCTTTTCCCTGGAATCCGCCAGACCTTTTTCCACAAGCAGGATATCAAGTCTTTTCTTCATATGATCTAACCTTATATTTTTTTAGTCCTACAGCCTCAGATACAACTTGTTATAAATACTCTCTGCATCTATAGCAAGCCTCTGTCTTAATTCTCCGATTCCTCCATGAGGAACTACTTCCTGCTCAATGCAGCAATGCATAAGTTCTGTCTTCACTCCAGCCATATAAAGCTCGTAGGTTACAGCTTCCCCATAACTTCCGCTCTTTACACCTTCTTCTATAACAAGCATGATATCAGACTTTTCAGCTGTTTCAAGTATAAGTTTCTTATCCAGTGGTTTGATAAATCTGACATTTATAAGACGCGGAACTATACCGCATCTATCCTTTAACATATCAGAAAGTTCATCTGCCACTTCAACCATATTTCCAACAGCAAGGATAGATATAGTCTTTCTATAATCCAGATCTTTTTTTACAACCATCGGATTAAAGCCAAAATCATGCATAATCTCAGAATTGCCTGATGAAAACTCTGTTCTTATCTCATCAAATTTATAGCATGCCTGACCGCGACAATATTTTATCGCCACCGGGCCGTCACATTTATTTACAGCATAATCCAGGGCGTCCTCAATCTCCTTTGCTCCCTTTGGCGCAAGGATAGTAAGCCCAGGCATTTCTCTACGGAATGATGTGTCATAAATTCCCTGATGCGTCTCGCCGTCAGGTCCGACAAGGCCTGATCTATCAATGGCAAATACCACATGCAGCCTCTGCAGACACACATCATGCAGTATCTGGTCATAGGCTCTCTGCAGGAAAGAAGAATAAATAGCCACAACAGGAGTAAGTCCTCCCTTGGCAAGGCCCGCTGCAAATGTTACCGCGTGCTGTTCTGCTATTCCTACATCAAACGTCCTGTTTGGGAAATGTTTTCTGAAAAGGCTGATGCCTGTTCCCTGAGCCATCGCAGCAGTGATCGCAACGATTTTTTCATTCTCATCTCCGAGTTTTACTAATTTCTTAGCAAAAATATCTGTATTTGTTAAACCTGTCTTGTGGCTCTTAGTTCTACCTGTTTCTCTATCAAAAGGAGCAACTCCATGGAAATGTTCCGGATACTTTTCAGCAAGAGGATAGCCCTTACCCTTTACCGTACAGACATGGATAACAATAGGCTTATTAAGAGAAAACGCCTCTCTGAATGTAGCTGTCATCTCTTCAATATTATGACCATCTATAGGACCTACATAGGTAAGACCCATTTCTTCAAAGATATTATCTCTTATTAACATATTCCTAAGATTATCTTTAGAACGCTTCACTCCTCTTGAAAGGCTTGGTCCTACTGCAGGAATGCTGTGGAGCACCGATTCAACATTGCTCTTCATTTCATTATAGGAATCACTGACTCTTATACGATTAAGAGCTTTTGAAAGACCTCCAACATTTTTTCCTATGGACATCTGATTATCATTAACTATGATAACGCACTGTGAATGAAGCTGGGCAAGTCTGTCTAAAGCTTCATAGGCCATGCCGCCTGTAAGCGAGCCGTCCCCTATTATGGCGCAGACTTTCTCCTTAGTTCCCCTTAAATCTCTTGCAATGGCAAAGCCAAGAGCTGCAGAAATAGAAGTTGAACTATGTCCTGTATTAAAGCAGTCAGACTCAGACTCGATAGACTTCGGGAATCCGCTCATCCCATCAAGTTTACGAAGCTTGCTAAAGCCTGATTTTCTGCCTGTTAATATCTTATGAGTATAACTCTGATGTCCCACGTCAAAAACAAGCTTATCCTGTGGAAATGTCATGCACCTGTGAAGGGCAATAGTAAGATCTACTGCGCCAAGATTAGATGCAAGATGACCACCGGTCTTAGATACATTTTCAATTATAAATTCTCTTATTTCAGACGAAAGAGGGACAAGATCTGAACTTTTAAGCCTCTTTACATCATTTACTTTTTTTATAGAATCAAGTATCGCCATATCAGCAAAATACTCCTTTTTACTTTTCTCTATCTACCAGCATCATGATAAGACCTGTCAGATCTTCTGCGGCCTTATTATTTCTCTGGCTGAACAACTCTTCTAAAAGGTCCTTTGCCTTTTTCGACATATCAAGAACATAGGCTTTTGCTTCATCAAGACCGTGAACCGCCGCATAAGTATACTTCTCATTTCGTTCATCCTGGCCTACTTCTTTTCCAACCACTGAAGCATCACCCGTCATATCGATGATATCATCCTGAACCTGGAAAGCCATACCTACAGCATATGCCGCAAGTCTTATCTTACTAATATCTTCATCAGAAGCTCCTGCTAAAACTGCGCCGATCATCATGGCACATATAAGAAGAGCCGCTGTCTTATTCTCATAAATATAATTAATATCATCAGCTGAAAGTTTCTTACCTGTAAGAGAAACATCCGCTGCCTGTCCGCCCAGCATTCCATTTAACCCCGGCTTAGAAGCAAGGATTGACATAGCCTTTTCAACTCTTACATCTCCAGGCTTCATAATAAATGCCTTGCAGGCAACTTCATAAGCATAATTAAGAAGACCGTCCCCGGCAAGGATTGCAATATCCTCTCCAAATTTCTTATGGCAGGTTGGCATTCCCCTTCGAAGATCATCATTGTCCATAGCTGGAAGGTCATCATGAATGAGTGAATAAGTATGTATCATCTCTAAAGCGGCCATAAATGGCTCTACCACTTCTTCACTCCCTCCAAACGCTCTGTAACTAAGCAGCATAAGGATTGGACGGATCCTCTTTCCTCCTGCTCTAAGGGAATAATCCATAGCCTCTGTAACTATAGCATTATGCCCCTCTGGAACAGGCATATATTTTAAAACAATGTCTTCGCAGTAAAGACGAAGCTCCTCAAATCTGTTTTTATCAAAACTCATATATTTCCCCTTATCTTCTAAAAAGAAAAAGCTTTCTTAAATAAGACTGATTCAGCTTTAGCTAGTCCTGTCACCTAAGCAGATCAATCCTCTGCTGAAAGAATCTTTATCTCCTTTTCAACGCCCTCAAGGCTCTCTTTAAGCTGATCTGCCATCTTTACGCCCTCTGTATAAAGAGCCATGGCATCCTTTAATTTAGTATCAGGCTTTTCAAGTAAAGCTGTTATCTCTTCAAGTCTTTTAAATGAATCTTCGATGCTTAATTCTTCTTTTTTCTTTGAAGTTCTCCTTGCCTTAGTCTCTTTTTCTTCTGGCATAATTTCCTCTCACTTAAAATAATCCTACTTTAGTTCACTGCTTATTAATCCAACAAGTATTCATGGCTAAGGATCAGCCTTGACATCGATTACCTCAGATATAATAGATCCGTCATGTATGATAGTCTCAAGCCTGTCTCCAATCTTTATATCCTTGACACTTCTTACCGGCTTATCACCTACATCAATATATCCAAAACCATTTATCAGCTTGGCAGTTGGAGAAAGACCGTTAAGTCTGGCAATATCCACAGCCAGCCTTCTTTCATAATTATCATACTTTCTATCCACAGCCCCCTTCATCCTGTCAGAAAGATTCTGCAGATGAAGCTGCTTATTTCTAAGATTCATCAATGGGCTGAGTTTATCAATACGCGCCCTGTAATTTCTTAAAAGAAGCAGATTTTTATTTAATATAGCTGAAATATTTCTAGTAAGCCCCTTCTTACAAAGCTCAATCTTCCTTATCTCGCTCATAACATCCGGTATGGCAAGTTCTGCCGCAGCAGAAGGAGTTGGCGCTCTTAGATCCGCCACATAATCAGCTATTGTATTATCAATTTCATGTCCGGTTCCTGAAATAACAGGAGTTTTGGCCTTATAAATTGCCCTTGCCACTATTTCTTCATTAAAGGCCCAAAGGTCTTCAATAGATCCACCGCCTCGTCCAACGATTATCGTATCCAGTCCCATTTTATCAAGGACTTCAATACCTTTAGCGATCGTTTCTGCCGCACCTTCGCCCTGTACTTTTGCAGGATAAAGATAAAGCTGAACATAAGGATCACGGCGTCTTGCGATATTTTTAATATCCTGGATCGCTGCTCCTGTCTCAGCTGTAACTATACCAACTGCTTTAGGAAATTTAGCTATTGGCTTCTTTTTTTCAAAATCAAAAAGACCTTCCTCGTAGAGCTTTTCTTTAAGTTTTTCAAATAAGATATGAAGCTCCCCCTGGCCTGTTCCATCAAGCTGAATGGTCTTTGCATATAGCTGATATCTTCCACCCTGCTCATAAACTCCCACAGAACCCTGAATTATAACAGCCTGCCCATCCTCAAGGCGGAATTTAAGCCCTGAGGCAGCGCTGCTTTTAAACATAACACAAGGCATGGAACCTGTCTCATCTTTAATAGAAAAATAGATATGTCCCATGCTGTGATATTTGCAATTTGACACCTCTCCTTTAACCATAAAATTTCTAAGGAGATAGTCGCTTGCTATCAAGTTTTTCAAATAATTATTTATCTGTCCAACCGAATAAACTTTCATCTTAAATCCTGTCTTAAAATCCAGATCAAGTTCTTATGACAAATCCTTAATTCTCAATAAGTGAGCTAAGAACCCCATTAATAAATGCAGGCGCCTTCTCATCGCAATAAGCTTTCGCCAGCTCAATAGCCTCATTAACTGCAACCTTGTCAGGTACATTTTCATCATATCTGATTTCATAAACGGCTACACGTAAGATCGCAAGTTCAGTCTTGCCAATACGCTTTAATTCCCAGCCCTTACTTGCCAAAGCTAAAACCTTATCGATATCATCAGTTGCAGCAAGGATCTTCTCAGCCTTATCAACGATATAATCAGCATCCTCATCTGTAAGTCCGTCATCAAGAAGCTTCTTATTCTTAAGGTAGGTAAGTGGCTCTTCTCTTAAGGACTCGATATAATCACCAGCCTGAGCTGACATATCATCCTTATCAACAAACTGCTCACGGAATACGATCCTGAAAATGGAATCTCTTAATTCATGTCTTGTCATCATAATTTGTAAATAATCTCCTATTTATCCTCAGTAAAATCAATACCCGATACTCTAACATTTACTAAGGAACATTTAAGGCCTGTCATACTTTCAAGAGCTGACTTAACTCTTTCCTGCACCGCCTTTGAAACCTCAACAATGTTATATCCGAATTTAACTTCGATAGAAGCATCGATCTTAACCGAGTCATTATCAAATGAAATTCTAACGCTCTTGGCAAGATTCCTCTTACCGAGCTTGGCAACTATCTCTGTAGGTATATTGCCTGTAAGTTTTGAAACCCCGTCCACCTCAGTAACTGCAATAGCTGCAATACTGGAAATGACATCATCCGCTATCTGAATGAAGCCCATATTATCTTCACTTTTTAAAGTTACCTTTGATTCATCCTTCTCTAATTCTGCCATTCTTATTCCTCCTTGTTAAAGAAGACAATAGTTTTGTCTATTATAGCAAAACTATGTTATAATTTAAAGAGCTTTGTAGAGGGGCAAAGCTATAGTCTATTCACGTTCTTAACATATGTCAAGTGGAGGGTGTCACATGAGAAGTTCATATATAATTTTATTTTCGATTTTTTCTCTGATCGCAGGATCAGGCATGTATTTATTTACAAAAAACTTTTTTAAAGATAAGAAGAATCCTATTCCTATAGGAATCGCTTTCTGTTATGCCCTTTCCGGCTATATGACAAATTACGGCCTATATTTCTTGTACGGCTTTGCCGCTGCAATATTCCCTTTTGTAATGATTGCTCTTTATCAGCTTTTTTCTAAAAAAAGCCTTATCTTCTACTCTCTTTTAATGTTTTTTATCTCCCTAGTCAGTCCCTGGATATCACTAATGATCCTTTTATTTACCGGGATCTATGCCCTTGTTGTTCCTGTGGATAATATATTTAGTGATAATGACAGAGTAAAAACAATAAAGAATGGCGCAGTAAAAACAATAAAGAATGGCACAGTTAACAAAATCCGCACATTTATGATCAAGCTTATTATCGATGTTGCCGCTCTCCTTCTTTCTATCCCAGTTCATGCGTCTTCATTAAATGCTCCTGATTTTCCTCTTTCAAGAATGTCCGGAAGTTTTTTTGATGTTTTAAAAGCTCTTCTTTCCGGAACAAAACCTTCAAGAAATCTGGAATATGGCTATGGTATAGACATAATGTGCGGGGCATTTGTAATCTTTTTATTCCTTGCATTCATCTTTAATAAAAAGGTAAAGCTATATGAAAGATTAAGCCTTGTTATGCTTACTCTTCTTATGCTTATTTCGGCCATATATGATACCGGAAACTATTTCTTTAACGGCTTCCATTATACAGATGATAACCAGGTTTACTTTGGCTTTATCATTGTTTTTATGCTGCTTTTTATATCAGCCAGGGAACTTGCAGATATAAAAGAAACTAAAGGCATTTTCCTTATAACTGCCTTTGTTTTAAGCCTTGGACTCATCGTCCCAACAGCCCTTTATTCAACTCACTATGACAGCTTCGATCCATTTAAATATACAACTTATCTTATGCTTATTTACGGAGTTTTTGTACTCTTTTATAAGTCGGATAATCTAAAAAGCAAAGTCTTTAATCTTATTTTCAGCATCCTTATGATAATTGAGATCTGCTTTTTTTCCTTCTGTAATCTTACAGAAAGAGATAAAGTAACTTACAATAACTATCTTAAGTCAACTATAGATACTCTAATGGATCAAAACGACCTAGACCGCTCTAACACTCTTATCCTTGATAATGATGAGACCAGCGTAAATCCCGTGACAAATATGCTTTACGGTTATGACAATATCCTCTCACTTAATAAGTCTATGATAACCCGCCCAGTATCAGTCCAGCTTTCAAATGACCTTGAAACAAGACTTAAGGGACAAAATAGTGATGCCAACAAGGATCATAGTGCTGCCCATCAGTTTTTTTCAGTTTTAATAGATCAGGCAACGGATTTTAATCCCCTTCAACTTATCCATTACGACCCACGCCCTGCCACTGCAGAATTATCATCCTTAGATCGTCTTACAGCTGGCAACGCAGGAAAAAAATCTAATGAATCTGCCGGCTTAACTACGGATACAGTAAATACGCTTATTCCAGCAATTTCAATCTATAAGAATCCTTACTCACTTCATGGATACTATCTTCCAAAAGAAGCCGCGGAAAGTGACATTTATAGTGAGGCATTCTTTAGCTCTATCAATAAGATTTCAAATATCATTATGTATGGCTCTTACCAGCCGGATGATACTTCCTCTGACATTTTTAATATTGAAAGGGATATAACATTTAACTTTGTCCCTCAGGCCGCAGTTGATGCCAATAATCATATAAACCAAAATCATCAAAAGATCGGCGTAGTCTGTTATCCTGATAAAGACGGCAGATATTATAATTACATTTATGCTGGTCATTACTTAGGTCAGCTCTCTTCTGATGAATTTGCCTTCACGACTGAGGAAATATCAACAAGAAGATATTTTAAGGACAATGCTTATGTACAATATGCATCCTTTAATGTGGATAACTTTATAAAACTCCATGATCTCCTCGCCAGCACTAAGAATCCTTACAAAGATTATCTTAATTTAAATAACGAAGAACTGACCAGTGACGCCCTTCTTAACAGCCTTAACAAGGAAGAAGCCTTATTCTATTACGTAAGCTCAGTTCCTTATAAAAACAACATGTATATTAAGGTAAATGGCTCTTTCCGTAAGGCTGTTAATTCTTTAAACGGCCTTACTTCTGTTCCCGTTTATCAGAGTGACTTTATAAATGGAGAGCCAAAATTTGAAGTATGCTGCAGGCCTCCTTACCTCTTCTTTTGCCTGCTTATTATCCTTGCACTTTTTATGCTTTACCTGGCCTGGGTATTAAATAAAAATGAGAAAGCAGATAAAACAATCAATTTTATAAGGGAAAACTATGTCTATTTATCAGTAATCTTTATCCCCTTACTCATCATAATTCTTGTAATGTTTATAAGAAGCTGTAAACCTTTCGGTCCGAATACCATTTACATTGGTGACGGATTTTATCAGTCTTACTCCGGCTATATAGATTATATGAAAAAGATAAAAGAGGGGAAGTTCACTATCCTTCAATACACAAGTGGACTCGTTACGGACAATACTTTATCTGTAATAGACCTTATACTTTCACCTCTTACCTTTATAAAGGCAAAGCTTCTACCAGAAGCTTTATATGACCTTAGCTTTACCTTAGGAAAGATCCTGCCTTTTATTTTTGGCGGTGTTTCTCTTATCTTTTATCTTTGCCACAGAAAAAACAGAAAGAACATGTCAAAGCGTGACCCTCGACTTATAATCTTTGGTCTTAGCTTTGTTCTTTCAACTTATTCAATTTCATATTTTGTGTACGGTGGATTTGGATTCCTAAGCTATATCCCAATCTTAGTGCTTGCCTTGGAAAGATTGGTCTATGATAAAAAAATCTGTCTTTATATCATAATGCTCTATTTCTTTATCTCAGACCCTTACTACGGCTTTATGATGTGCGTTTTTCTCTTCCTTTACTTTTTCACCCTTGATTTTACAAGCTTTAAGGACTTCTTTTTTAAAGGTTTAAGATTCGCTCTTTCAAGCATCGCCGCAGCAGGTCTTCGCGCCTACAGCCTGCTGCCATATTACTTAGGTACTCTTGATTATACTTACAAACTAAAGGACACTAAGGCTCCATCATTTACAAACTGGACAGGAAATATTTTTAATCTCCTCAGTGATTTTCGTTCCTTCCATCCTGCTGTAGTAGTTACAACTGACGATTCAAGAGTTAATTACTACTGCGGCCTGCTGATACTCCTTATCTTCCCTCTTTATTTCTTTATAAAGAAGCTGCCTAAACATCAAAAGATCGGCCACGGCCTTATAATGCTCCTTTACTTTTTATCATTTACAAATGAAAAACTTAACTACATACTACATGGCTTCCATTATCAAAGTCTTGTTCCAAACCGCTTCTCAATTTTCTTTGTCTTTTTAATGATAATGGCTGCCTACGACACTATAATACACTGGGATGAAATTGCCTCATCTGTAAAATGCATCTTCCCAGCCTGCATTTTTATCCTTTTCAGTATGTCCTATGTTTTATGTGATGCAAAACTTAAAAACTTTGGAAACTATATATCAATTGGAATTGAAGGACTTTATGTCGCCCTTATAATTGTCCGGAACGTAAAGCCTGTAAAACTTATGTCTGATAACATAAAAAAATCCACAAACAGTATAAGTCCTGCACTATGTTATATTTTTATATTTGAATTAGTTCTTTCCTCTCTCTACAACTTCTTTGGAGCAGCGGGAATGGATATTTCAAATAAAAACATAGCAAAGCTTGAGAAACTGATAGAAAGGCACGCTGAACTAAAAGAAGATTTTGTCATGACAGAACTTATTGATAATGATAATGTCAATACATCAAACTTCTTTATGACTAAATCAATATCAGGATTCCAGTCCAACTTTACTCAGACAAATCTTGTTACATTGAACCAATTTAATCTGATCAGCACAAGCAACAGGATCTACTATGGAACAGGAAATCCTCTTTTAGACAGCATCCTTAGAGTAAGATATGTGATAACAGATGAAACAGAACTCTCATCCAACTCACCATATCCTATCATAGATTCAGAAGCTGCCTATGATCTTCGTTATAATGACAAGGCTTTATCCCTTGGGTTTTATATGGAAAACAACGCTATCCTCTCAGAGTGGAGCAAGAGCAGTTTCACAAATTATAAAAATGCCCTTGATATGCAAAATGCCTTTGCAGCAACATTTTCTCTCCCTCCACTTTATAAAGAAGTTCCATTTAGCGATATGAGTGAGGACGTAAGCTTTGATCCAGCTGAAAACAGTGGAGACAATAGCTCATCTAATAACAGCTACACTGCCTCTTCTTCATCTAAAAACAGTGGAGACAATTCCTCAGCTAATAACAGTAACAACGCATCTTCTTCATACGAAAATAGTGAAGACACTGCATCAGAAGCGATAGACAGCAAAAATTACTATATAGCCACAGTTGACCCAAAGGATAAATCCAACTTAAAGTTCCATATCCACGTTTCAGATAAACTAAACGGCAAGCTTTATATGTCTTATAACAACGGAGTAAATTACATTGGCAACTGTAAGGGAAAAGAGGCAGATTTTTCGATTGATCTTGTTAACACAAGTGAAGATGTAAATATCAGCTTTGGTATTTTAGATGAAAATGTATCTGACCAGATTTACGAGATTTTCTCTAAATATCAGTTGTATGATATAAAAACTTATTCTAATGGCATTTCTGGAACAATTGATTGTCCGGATGAAGGAATAGTCTTTATCTCACTCCCACACCTATATGGCTTCACCGCCTACGTGGATGGAGAAAAAACTCCTATAAAAGATCATATGGGAGCTATGGGAATCCCTGTAACAAAGGGAAGTCATCATATTGTCTTAAAATATAAGAGAGCAAACATGCACCAGGGCTTTATAATAACAGGCATCACCCTCCTAATCCTTATCCTTTATAACCTGCTCAGACTACGTAACAAATATACAAATAATAAGACAGATTATAAAAATACTAAAAATCAATAGCAACAAATAACTTAATTCAACATTTTAAAGGGCTGTCACAATATCTCCGCTGTGACAGCCCTTAAATTTAAATCAACCTTTATTCCTCCGCATTTTGCTACGGCTCAAATAATGATTGTATTTCTTTTAAATAATTCTTTTTTTCTATATCTACTGCATTAAGTATTTAGCACCTTCATAAAAGGCTATTGTCCCCGGAATTCCAGTCCACATAAATAAAGCATAAAGGATTCCCATCTTCCAGTCCCCCAGATAAAACTTATGCAGCCCTATCGATCCAAAGAAAAGAGCAAGAATTCCTGCCAAGGTATAATTTTTTTCTTTTTTATTCTTGTTTTTTTTCTCAGATATACCTGTAGTTTCCTTAATTTCTTCCCTGTTTTTCTTTTTATCCATAAGTAAATTCTCCCATCAAATACGACTATTAATCGCTCGAAATTTATAGTTATTATAACAGCGATATGCTATAATTTAAAGGATTTTATGCGAAAATATGGAGGCAAAAAATGAATAGCAAAAAAAACAAGAAACTACTATATTTACTGGCATTTTTCATACCAGCAACTACCGCACTACTTGGGCTTATTTTAGGCGGTTTCGCACCTTTTGGTACAAAAAATGTTTTTTCTGCTGGTGGTTTCAGCAAAAATCTAACTTATCTCATAGAACTTGGTGACCGACTTAAAAACGGTGAAAGTATAATCTACAGCAATCGTTTTGGAACAGGCTACAGCCTTATATCAGCCATTGCATATTATGCAGCTGATCCACTTAATCTTATAGCATGCATTTTCCCAAAACACAGCATGCCAGCAGTCCTTGATCTTATATATATTATAAAGATTGGCGCTGCAGGACTTTTCTTTGCGATCTTCCTGAACTATAAGAAAACTCTTTTATGCATAACAAAAGCTACAAGAGAAGAAGAAAATAGTGTTAAGATCACAGCTTATAAAGAAAAACTTGCTTTAAAAAAGGCTAAAAAGGAAGAAAAAGCCGCTGCATCAGGAAAAAAGCATAGCGACTTTAAGATAGGACATGATAAAGAAGCTGTATCAAAACTTGGAATCTTTTTACACAGCTTTGACTTTGTCACTCTTGCATTAAGTATTTCATATGCACTCTCATCATATATGATAGGCCAGGGACTAAATACTGCCTATCTTTCTTCTGTTGCCCTTTTCCCTCTCCTTCTTATGGGAATTGAAAAGATCATCAGTGAAGAGAAATTCGGCCTTTACCTTACAGCTATGGCCCTTTCTTTCTATGGAAGCTTTCAGTTAGGAATTGTATCATTTATCATAAGCATCCTTTATCTCCTTACAAGAGACTATAAGGATCACATTAATTTTGCTAAGTCATTTATCTATAAACTTATTGCTGATATCCTTGCAGTACTCCTCTCACTTCCAGTACTAGTACCAGTTTTTAATTATCATGTATTTAGAGAAGAATACTCTATTAATGTACCTTATTTTACAATCCTTACTAATCCATTAAATGTCCTCCGTTCATTAATATCAGGCGTAATGCCATCATCACTTTCATATTTCTCAATCGGGTTAG
>CAMKMR010000013.1 GCA_946413945.1 uncultured Lachnospiraceae bacterium
TTATCATCTCCGTAGTATTCTCGCTGATAACTGTCGGATAGTCTATCGTAGCATTATTCCACGCAAGACTTACACTATTTACTGCTGTAGGATTAAACTTTCCTTTTGAGTCTAATATCTCATTAGCATATACTCCATAAGTTTTATATGTAGTGATGCCACTAGTCACATTCGGACCATTAAGATCAAATATACCCATTCCATCCGGATAGCTGCTGTCATCAGGACTTTCAACCGCTTCCGTATTCTTATCGAGAACATATGAAGCAATATCATTAATTCCACCGCTAAGATCAGTCATATGGCAAGGCTTCGAAGTATTTTCTTTATCTTTCCCATTGTCATCTGTGCCCTTATACATACTCTGGCTAAAGTAACAGTGTGGGTCCGATGCAAAATCCCCTTCATAGAAACCATAAATATACTGACTCTGTACTTTGTAGCGATTATCATAGAGAAGATCTTCATCCCCAAAATAGAAATTAAGATATTCCTCATTTTCGTCTGCTGATATATGACGGGAATTATCTGCTCCATCAAGGCAATAAGTCAGCTGCTTACTAGGTCCAAGAGTTATACCCGCATCAAGACTTACAGTTTTTGCATCATTTTCAGGATCTATCTTAAGTCCATAATTTCTGCAGCTGTTAAATGTTCCTTTGCCCTTTGTATTAACTGCAATTCCTGCAGTTTCATAGCCTGCTATTTTACCAGCATTTACACATGATGTGATATAAAGATCATTAATATCATCAGAAAGTGTATCCGCTAAAATTCCAGCCGCACGCCCCGCCCCGTCTTTTACTTCAACATTTCCAAGATTAAGAAGATTCTTTAAATAAGAGCTGTTATCTCCATAGATTCGACCAACCATTCCAGCAGCATATTTATTCGCCTCAATTTTAAGCTTATTTATACATTCACTGATATTAATATCTGTTGTAGCTGTTCCAATAAGAGACGCTGCGCTCAAGCTTTCGGAAATGATCCTTGCCGCTTTTTCTCCTAATTCCACTTCTCCTTCCTTAGCCGGCCTGATATCAAGATAAAATTTGCTAAGATTAAGTACTTTCTTTGAATTCTGAACAGCTATCAGACCTCCGGCATCAGAATAAGCTTTTATCTTTCTTACCTTAACAGTTATAAACTCTGTCTCTTCAGAACCTTCAGTTTTTTTTGTATTCAGAATTTCTCCCTGATTAGTTGCAACAAGTCCTCCGGCATTAAGTTTATTTTTATATGCTGCCTCGTTATATTTATTATTTCTTTCGGATTCAAGTTCAACCTCAAGGTCTGCCCCAACATTTAATACAGCTCCCTCATGATTTTCAGCAATAAGGCCTCCTATTTCTCTTTCACCCTTTATATCCGCCTTTACAAGCTTATTCTGAGTAACAGTTCCATAGTTTTCAGCTATAAGCCCTCCATAATACTCACCCTTATTTACTGTTGCGGTTATTTTCTTCTTTTCCTCAGGCTCTCCCGAATATTCTCTTTTAATTTTATAGTTTAGTTTAAAAGGCGAACCCTCATAATGTCTACCTGTTAATCTACCTTTAATTGATATTTCAACCTTTATACTTTTTCCACTCTCATACAGATAATCCAAATCCGAAGTTGAATAAGCCTGACCTAAAGTTGCCTCTGTTCCCAGTCCTTCATCATAGCAAATCAGACTTGCACTTACTTCCCAAAATCTCAGTACAATTTTGCTAAATTTATATACACCCGTATAGTCTTTTTTTACTTCAACTTTCCTCAAATCTGCAAAATAGCTTAAGATTCCGGCGTTTTCTCTACCTTGACTGACAATAGAGTATGTCTTAGTACCAGTTCCAGGCGTTATCTGATCATAGGTATATTCTGTCTCTATTCCTTTTAAATCCGTCTCAACGAGGCAATCAGAAACCACTTCAGAATATTTACTATTAAAGGCTATAAGTCCGGCTGCATGGCTGAGGGCATTTAGTCCCGTTTCATCATCTTCATCATATTCACTTATTATCACCGGCATATCATTTGTGCCGACATAATCACCTTTATCATCATCGAAATAATATTCCTTAGCTTCAATTGTAAGTTTCTTATCGTTAGATTCTGTTAAAGATGTTTTTACAAATGAATCCGTATTAAAATCATTCGCAGCATTAAAACTAGCATCTGAATAAATGTGACCATTTACTGCTTCATTAAGCTGCCTTATAAAAAGACCGATATCCTGATCATCTGAAGAAAGACTATTATAGCCTATAATCCCTCCTACAAAGGAATATCCCTTTATATATTGAGGAATCTTTCCATCTCTGATCCTAAGGGTCCTATCTTCTTCTAACTTCGTTAAATTTCCACCAATAAGACCGCCAACAAAATAGCCACCCTTAACACTCTTTGGATTAACCTCATAAAGCCCAAATACATTACTTCTGTTAATTCCAAAAAGACCTCCGGTATAATTCTCTCCGCTGATAGTAACATTAGAGTCGATCTTTATTTCGTCAACATTTGTCCCTGCCAAATTATCTCCTACCAGTCCGCCTGTGGCATTTCCACCTTCTACAGTCGAATTACCACTTATCTCTATCTTATTTATTTTTCCCTTATTAGCAGCTGCAAGGCATCCTGTAGTCTTAGATCCATTTACATTTATATTCTCTAATTCTAATCCTGATATCTGCCCCTCATTAATGATAAATAAGCCTGCAGAATATTCGTCTCCATTATCAATAATCTTATATAAGAGATTAGTTTCATAATCAATATCTATATTTGAAATTATTCTATTTTCATCATCTCTGCTGGATTTTAAAATGGCATTTGAGTTTAAACATAAATAGGATGGAAAATACACCTTGGTTGTAGGTGCAATATTTACCGCCCCTGTTTCTCTTGATATAGCCAGCCTGCCTGCCGAACCGGAGAATAAACTTCTTCTTTCGATAAAAGCCTTCCAGTCCATATCACTAGAAACAAGATATTTTCTTTCTTTAGCTAGTTCTCCGCTTAAAAATCCACCACTTACACATTCTTCAATATATCTTATATTGTATAAATGTCTGATATTATCTATCGTATAAGTGATAT
Source organism: uncultured Lachnospiraceae bacterium (assembly GCA_946413945.1). GTDB lineage: Bacteria > Bacillota > Clostridia > Lachnospirales > Lachnospiraceae > Eubacterium_Q. The sequence goes on from CAMKMR010000013.1 coordinate 3,082, forward strand.
CCCCGGCCACAAGCCTGCTGGCAAAAAGTGGACATGAAGGAACTGTATTACTATCCTGAGAAGCCGGATAAGCCACATCTCCCTTATCAATCTGCACATTTTCATTATTATTGTTTTTTCCACTGATACTTTCTATCTCAAATGTTACATTTTCGATAGACATCCCTTCAAAGATACGTACAAATCTCGCAAAACTGTAGGTATTATTAAACACCTCATAATTATTGTCCCCGGAATCAGTTATATTAAAAAAATAAGTCTGAGCTTGCAGATCAACTGCATCAAAAGCAAAATAAACATGTTTAACATCACCCATCTGCACATATTTTGCAGGAACTTTTACAGTTACATTTTTATTTTCTAATGACCCATTAGCCTTGTATTTAGTAAATACAAGACTCACCTCAGACCATTTTTCTTTTATCTTGTTACTATCACTTACTGTAAATAAAACTCTATATTTTAAATCACCTTGCCTTAAAGTTATCTCATAATTAAAATTATCCAAAGAAGATCTTATATCAGGATCCGCAGAATAAATATCCAGCCCAAAAATATCCCCGTTAACAGCTTCTGCATTGATTTTCGCACTAATGATAGGCGCCGGATCTCTTTGATCTACAGAAAGTTTATCTGTTCCGAAATAGCCAACCATGATATCTTTTCTGTATGGCTCATCTCTTTCACCAATGAGCGGATCACCTGTTTCTGTCTCATATTCATAATAAAGAAAATCATTATCATCACTGCAGCATACTGCAAATACCTGTCCCGCTTCAGGTGAAAATTCGATAGCTATCGCACTGTTAAGAATGCTGCTGTCAGTTATATAATCTGATAATAATTTAAATACAAGTTTAGCTTCTTCACTATTTAATGTTCCGCTTACCAGTTTAGAATAATCACCTTTATGTGTTCTGATGGAGATGATGGAATAAGCCGCATCATTGGTCCATACATCTTTTGCATCAGAATAATACACGCCAGCTTCATTTGTAAGCCAGGTAACATCTATAGGAGTACAGTTTTTTACATATGCTCCACTTGCATTTTTAAAATTATCTGTAAATGTTTCTAGAGAATTCCCCGCATTAAGAGACGTCAGCTGATTTGATGCTGCCGTAAAGATTGATTTTGCATTTTCGTTCTGCCTTCTGAACTTTGTATGCTGCTGCCAGTTTATTATTGCTGCTGCAGAAACCCCGGCAACTATTATCATAACAACCAGAGTTACGATTATTTCTGTAAGTGTAAATCCTTTGTTCTCCCCGCAAACGACAATGCTTTTATGAAGTTTATCTTTCTGAAAATTCTTCATAAATCCGCCCTCTCATATACTTATCCACTAATACCCAAACCCCTTATATTTCGGCCATTTAGGGGAAACTTATCCTATTATCTAATACTATAATCAATTATATAACACTGACTAGCCTTTTACAAACTTAGTCCTACTAAATTGTCTGATTTTTCTGTGAATAATTTTATAATTTATTCATAGTATGTTAAAAAATGCTGATATGTTAAAAATACCCCTGTGTTAAAAATGCCAGTGTTATAAAAGATAATATATAAAAAATGCCAATATATAAAAAAACAGCTGTGCAAAAACGATCTCTCATTTTTGCACAGCTATTTTTACAATACGTTTTTAACTTTTTAGTCCAATTTCATTATAATATCAGCCTATACGAATGATTACTCTTCATCAGTCTTATCTGCAGCACTGATATCAATGCAAAGCTCCTCTAACTGAACTGGATCAACAACATTTGGTGCATCTGTCATAAGATCTGAAGCATCCTTAACCTTAGGGAAGGCCATAACGTCACGGATCGTATCAGCCTTAGTCATAAGCATAAGGAGTCTGTCGAGACCATATGCAAGACCTGCGTGAGGAGGTACACCATACTTAAATGCTGTAAGAAGGAAGCCGAACTTATCATTTGCCTCTTCCTCAGTAAGACCGATAGTCTTAAACATAAGTTCCTGGATGTCATCCTGATGGATACGGACTGAACCACCACCGATCTCAACGCCATTAAGAACAATATCATATGCCTTTGCACGTACTGCTCCTGGATCAGAATCAATCTTTTCAATATCTTCTTCCATAGGCATTGTAAATGGATGATGCATAGCTACAAATCTATTCTCATCTTCATTCCACTCAAGAAGTGGGAACTCTGTGATCCATACAAATCTATATTCATCCTTGAAGCCAAAGTCAAAGTCTTTCTTTGCTTCATCGTAGATACCATATACATCAGCCACATGATTTCTGAGAGCGCCAAGAGTTTCAACTGTAAGCTTCCACTTAGGGCTGGCAATAATAAGAACAAGGTCTCCTGCCTTAGCCCCTGCGGCATTCTTTATTGCTTCAAGTTCTTCCGGCTTCATAAACTTAGCGAAAGAACACTTCTCTTCACCTTCTTCAGGAATAGAGATATAAGCAAGTCCATTTACGCCATAACCCTTAACGAAATCTGTAAGAGCATCTATCTTCTTTCTTGCAAGTCCGCCAAGCCCCTTGGCTGTGATACATCTAACTGAACCACCTGCTGCGATAGCGCCTGTGAATACTGAAAAATCACAGTTACGAACTACGTCATCAAGATCTGTGATATGCATATCATATCTAAGATCAGGCTTATCTGAACCATACTGGTTCATAGCTGTATGCCATGTCATTCTTTCGATTGGAAGGGCAACATCTACTCCGATAGCCTCTTTAAAAATGTTCTTTAAAAGTCTTTCATTTACATCTAAAACATCATCAATATCTACAAATGAAAGTTCCATATCAACCTGTGTAAATTCAGGCTGACGGTCAGCTCTTAGATCTTCATCTCTGAAACATTTTGCAATCTGGAAATATCTGTCATATCCAGAGCACATAAGAAGCTGTTTAAAGAGCTGTGGCGACTGTGGAAGTGCATAGAAATTTCCCGGATGGATACGGCTTGGCACAAGATAGTCACGGGCACCTTCCGGTGTTGACTTACAGAGCATAGGTGTCTCTATCTCAAGGAATCCTTCATCTGTCATAAACTTTCTTATAGCAGCAGTAACCTTTGAGCGGAGCATGATCTTCCTTTGAAGTTCAGGTCTTCTTAAGTCAAGGAATCTATACTTAAGTCTGATATCTTCCTTTGTCTTAATTCCATCCTCAACTGGGAATGGAGGTGTATCTGCCTCTGAAAGAATTCTTAAAGCAGTTGCAACTATCTCAATATCTCCAGTTGCAAGATTTGTATTTACAGCACCTGCACGGGCATTAACCTTACCTGTAACTGCAATAACAAATTCACTTCTAAGACGGGCTGCCTTCTCAAATACTTCTGTTCCTGCAGTTGCCTCTTCAAATACTATCTGAAGAATACCGCTTCTATCTCTTAAATCTGTGAAAATGATACCACCTTTGTTACGGCTTCTCTGAACCCAGCCCATAACCGTAACTTCTTCACCAATATTCTTATTAGATACCTCCGTACACCTGTGGGTTCTATGTAAACCCTTCATTGATTCAGCCATTATTGATTCCTCCAATTCTAAACTTTTCCTTATACTTTATTCCAACATTCCACTTGTCTTTTATATCTTACTTCAAAATCTCTGCCATATCTTCAAACTTTGTTTCAGTCTCTTCGCCTGTTTCCATGTTTTTAAGACGGCACTTTCCAGATGCCACTTCATCTCCACCAACGATAACTGAATATTTGGCATTAAGCTTATTAGCAAACTTCATCTGGGCTTTTACACTACGTCCAAGGCAGTCAGTCTCAACTGAAAATCCCTGCATACGAAGATCATAGATCATCTTATATGCAGCAGTTCTAGCCTCGTCTCCCATGATACCAACATAAAGATCGATAGAATCATCTCCCACTAAGTCGATTCCTTCCTTTTCAAGGAAATAAAGGATTCTTTCGATTCCCATACCGAATCCAACTGATGGAGCTTTTTCCTTACCATCAATCTCATAAACGAGATTATCATATCTTCCGCCGCCAGAAAGAGTGAATCCATCTGAATTAACAAACTCAAATACTGTCTTTGTATAATAATCAAGACCTCTTACGATCCCAGTATCTATTTCATATGGAATTCCAAGAGAATCAAGCATTCCTGTAAGTGTATTAAAATGCTCCTTACACTCATCGCATAAATAATCTATCGTTCTAGGAGCATTTTCAACTATCTTCTTGCAGCCTTCTTCTTTACAGTCAAGAACACGAAGAGGATTCTTATACATTCTGTCCTGACATGTTGGGCAGAGGCATTCTTTTCTTTCCTCAAGATAAGAAACAAGAGCCTTGTTATATACAGGCTTACACTTCTCACATCCAATAGAATTAAGATGAAGCTTTGCATCCTTAAGTCCAAGATTTTTAATGAATGTAGAAACTAAAGTAATCAACTCAACTTCACATATAGGACTAGATGATCCAACAATCTCAACGCCAAACTGGTGGTGCTGACGAAGTCTTCCACTTTCCGGCTTTTCATATCTAAAGGCAGGTGTTACATAGAACATCTTAACCGGCTGAGGTTCAGCATATAATTTATTTTCTGAATAAGCACGCATAGCGCCTGCTGTTCCTTCCGGCTTAAGAGTTATACCTCTTCCTCCTTTATCAACAAAAGAGTACATTTCCTTCTGAACTACGTCAGTAGTCTCTCCAACTCCTCGCTGGAAAAGAACTGTATGCTCGAACACAGGAGTAATAATCTCTTTAATATTATATCTTCTGCAAAGATCTCGTGCCATCTCCTCGACCTTAGTACGTGTGCTCATTCTTTTTCCAAACCAGTCTGCTGTTCCTCTAGGTGCCTGAGTAATCATAGGGTTTCCTCCAAATTTCTTTTATCTCCTGTGGCAGCTCTTTTTCTCTCTATCATTTCATCAATGCGATTGACATAGTCTGTCACACTCTTTACGTCTTCAACTCTGTCTGTCTTTATTACCTTTCCATCTTCATCAAGTGTCATAAGCCTTGTTACAGCTCCGGCACCTGCCGCAAAGATATCAAGCTTTTCTTCGATAATAAGGACATTATACCTGCAGGCCATTCCCTTACGTGCATAACCAACATTTTCAAGATTGCCTGCAATATTCTTTTGTCTATACAGATAATATGGATAAAGGTCCATATCTTCAGCCGCATCATGAGCCATACTGAGTGCCTCAGCAACATCCATATCAATAAGGCTCTTAAACTGATCCATTTCCTGATTAAGACGTGCAGCTCTTTTAATAGCAAGGCTGTGGACTGTGAGACTGTCGGGTTTAAGCTTTGCTATCTCTCTCAAAGTCCGCTCCATAAACAAGCGGTCCTCTCCGGGCAGGCCTGCGATTATATCCATATTTATATGCTTAAATCCCTGTGAGCGGGCCATAAGGAATGCCTCTTTCACCTGCTCCACATTATGATTTCTTCCGATGATCCTTAAAGTCTCATCATTCATAGTCTGCGGATTTATGCTTATTCTTGATACTTTATGACGCCTCATAGACTTAAGCTTTTCAAGGCTTATCGAATCCGGGCGTCCTGCTTCAACAGTGTACTCTAACACATTTGAAAAGTCAAAAGTGTTTTGTATCATTGTAACCAGTCTTTCGAACTGGAGTTCATTTAAAGAAGTAGGAGTTCCTCCCCCTACATAGATTGAAACCAGCTTTCTATTCCTGTTTACATAGGAAATATACTGAAGTTCTTTTTCCAAGGCGTCCAGGTATCCATCAACAAGCCCCTTATAATCACTTATAGAATAAGACGCAAATGAACAATAAAGACATCTAGATGGGCAGAATGGAATACCCACATAAAGGCAGTAGTCTTTTTTAGAATCAACTGACTCTAATATTTCCTTTTCCGCAATAGCTACTTCTGCCGACAGTTCCGCCTTTTCATCAGTAGTCTCATAAACTTCCTTGTAATAGTCTATTATCTCAGCCTTATTCATTCCCATCTCAAGTGCCTTTGAAGCTATCTTACTAGGCCTCATACCTGTAAGACTCCCCCAGGGAAGAGTCTTCCCTGTATATTCACACATGAGCCGATAACTTGCAAGTTTGATCTTATTTCTAAAATTAGCTTTATCCTGATATTCTCCATGAAGATAAGCCGTAAAGATATATTTACTTCCTTCTTCTACCTTAAGTTTTACATGACTCTTAGAATACAGAGCAGTAAAGATGATCCTGTATTCCCTAAGGATCCTGCTATCATAGCTAGAAAGATCCACCGGCTTTAAGGCAACTATCTTTTCCGCTGGATAATAAGCCTGAATCATCGCCCGAAAATCATTCTCATATAAATTTTCATTTTGTACGAGTAATATCATTAAATCAATTCCTGTTAAAATTACTTTTTAAAAATCCCTGTTGAAAAAAAGAATTATATTTCTTTTCATGACCTATAGTTGTGAGGCCCTCATGCCCCGGAAGGACATTTGTATCCTCTGGAAGGACGAAAAGTTTCTCTTCTATAGACCTGCGAAGAGAAGCTGCACTCGCTGTAGGAAAATCAGTTCTTCCCACACTTTCACAAAAGAGCGTATCTCCCGAAAATAAAACTTTAATGGACTCTATATAAAAACACATGCCGCCCTCTGTATGTCCCGGAGTAAGTATGCATTTTATCTTTGTTCCGAGAAGTTCTATTGTATCGCCATCTTTTAATTCTTCATCAGCTTCAACTCTAATCCCACGTCCGAGTCCAAGTAACGAAAGGTTTACATCTATATTTAACAGATTAGGCCTGTCAACCGCACTAACATAGACTTTAGCCCTTGGAAACATAGCTTTAAGATCCTTTACAGCCCCTATATGGTCGAAATGCGCATGAGTGATAAGGATTGCTTTAAGAGAAAGTGCCTTTCCCTCTAGCTGTTTTTTTAATAATTCAGCATTATCTGCCGGATCGACAATAAACGCCTCTTTTGTTTCTTCATTATATGCAGTATATACATTTGTTCCAATTTCACCAAGCCTGTTCTGAATTATCTGCATCTCACGACCCCGTATTTCTTTCTATATCAATAATGCCCTTGATTTTTCTAAGTCTAGCAGAAAGAACTGCTAACTGATTCTTTGATTTAACCGCAAACTGTAAGCTGATAGTGATCTTCCCCTGTTTGCTTGCTCTGCTATTAATGCCCTTTATATTGATATTAGCCTCATTGAATACCTTTGAGACATCATATATTATTCCCTGTCTGTCAACAGTATAAATATTGATCTCTGTCATGTATTCTGTGGTCTCCTGCTCATCTCCTGAGCCTTCTTCCCACTCGGCTTCTATAAGTCTTGTTCTGTCAGCTTCATCCATACAGATGATATTTACACAGTCACTTCTATGGATGGAAATGCCTCTTCCCCTGGTGATAAAACCTACAATCTCATCTCCCGGAACCGGAGAACAGCATTTAGAAAATCTTACGGCTACATCCTTAATGCCTCTTACTTTGATTCCACCCTTAGGGATTTCAAATCTGCCACGGCCATCTTTAAGTTCTGCAAGAACATCTTCATTATTCCTATTAGGATTTTCAGCTTTATCTTTTATTTCGATAAGCCTATTAACAATCTGACCTTCCTTTATACCTCCATGGCCTACTGCGGCCATAAGAGAATCCCAGTCAGAGAAATTATACTTTCTTAAGCACGAATTCATATATTCGCTTGTAAGAAGAGCTGTAAGATCAATGGCCTTATTTTTACAATAATCTTCGAGAGCATTCTTACCCTTTTGTATATTATCAGTCTTATGTTCCTGTCTGAACCACTGATTAATCTTTGACTTAGCCTGAGAACTCTTAACAACCTTAAGCCAGTCCATGCTTGGACCTTTAGAGTTCTGAGAGGTAATTATCTCTACTCTGTCTCCACTCTTAAGAGTTGTTTCTATCGGAACCATGATACCATTTACTCTGGCACCGACCATAGTATTACCTACCGCAGTATGGATAAGGTAAGCAAGATCGATAGGTGTTGATCCGCTTGGAAGAGACTTAACATCCCCTGCCGGTGTAAAAACATATACCTGATCCTGGAAAAGATCCAGGTCTGTCTTTAATGCCTTAAGGAATTCATGGTTATCCACTGTATTCTTCTGCCACTCAAGGATCTCACGAAGCCAGTTAAGCTTCTCTTCTTCCTTGGAAACCGCTCTCGAACCGCCTTCCTTATATTTCCAGTGGGCTGCAATACCATATTCAGCGGTACGGTGCATTTCTTTGGTCCTGAACTGGATCTCGAAAGGTCTTCCTCCGTGCCCTATTACTGTTGTATGTAAAGACTGATACATATTTGTCTTTGGCATGGCAATATAGTCCTTAAAACGTCCAGGGATAGGCTTATATTTGGCATGGATCATACCAAGAGCCGCATAACAGTCTCTTACATTATTTACGATTATTCTTAAAGCGAATACATCATAGATCTGATCGATAGTCTTATTCTGAGTCCTCATCTTTTTATAGATACTGAAGACATGCTTTACTCTTCCATTGATCTCCGCATCGATCTCCGCATGCTGGATATATTCCTTTACTTCTGATACCATTTCCTGAATAAAATTCTCACGTTCCATCATCATTTCTCTGATCTTTGTTGTGAGTTCCTTATAAACTTCAGGATAAAGATACTGCATACAGAGGTCATCAAGTTCAACCTTGATCTTGGAAATACCAAGTCTGTGAGCAAGAGGTGCATAGATTTCCATAGTCTCCCTTGCTTTTTCCTGCTGCTTTGCAGGAGACTGATACTGCAGAGTTCTTAAGTTGTGCATTCTATCTGCCAACTTGATTATGATAACTCTTATATCCTTAGCCATGGCAATGAACATCTTACGGAGATTCTCTGCCTGAATCTCAAGCTTGTCCTGAGTTAAATTCAGCTGAGTCAGTTTAGTTACTCCATCTACTAAAAGAGCAACTTCATCCGAGAATTCTCTTGCCACATCCCCTTTTGTCATGCTTGTATCTTCTATAACATCATGAAGGAGCCCTGCCGCTATTGTCTCTTTATCCATCTCGAGTTCCGCCAGTATTATCGCCACACAAAGAGGATGTATTATATAAGGTTCACCTGACTTACGCTTCTGTCCCTCATGAGCCTTATCCGCCATATGATAAGCTTTCTCGATCATAGAGAAGTCATCTGATGGATGATAAAATTTTAATTTTTCAATAAGATCATTATAAAGCTCGTCCGGTGGAGTAAAATCTTCCGGTGTAGCCAGCGGTCCACTATGAGCGTTTTCGTCTACTACTTCTTTAACTTCATCTGACATTAGCTTCACTTCCTTTCACAATGTTTTTATGATATACAGCCGCCCTGTTAAAGGCGGCTGCTGCTAAACTATAATAAATGGGTAATTTTTTACTCACCCTTATAAGTAACAACTGATCCAATCTCATACTTGGAAAGCTTTTCTCTTCCCTTAAGGTCTTCAAGCTCGATAAGGAAGATCATCTTTACAACTTCTCCTCCAAGCTCTTCAACGATACGGGCAGCTGCTTCACACGTTCCGCCTGTAGCAATAAGATCATCAATTATTACAACCTTCTGTCCAGGCTTAATAGCATCCTTATGGATCTCAATAGTTGCCTGACCATATTCAAGATCATAACTAGCCTCAACTGTCTCTCTTGGAAGCTTACCTTTCTTTCTTACAGGAACGAAGGCCTTGTTATTGATATATGCAAGCGGAGCTCCAAAGAGGAATCCTCTTGATTCTACTCCTGCTATAAGATCAAATTCAACATTTTCAAGTAATTTATTTAATTCATCAACTGAAAGCTTAAAGCCTTCCGCATCATCAAGTACACTTGTAACATCTCTGAAAAGTACGCCTGGCTTTGGAAAATCCGGTATACACTTTATATAATCTTCAACTTTTTTCATCTTTAAACACTCTCCTCTTTTTCTATTTAAAAGGCCTCAGTCCTCATGTTTCCTATATGTTTTAAGCTGAAATGAAACGCTGACCCTTCCATTATACTCATTGATCGTCGCCTGATATGCTGCATCAATATATATATCAGCCGGCACTCCTGCTAACATTTTATCACATTGTTCAGGGCTAAACCATACTTTTATATTATCAAGAAAGCCTTGAACATCAAAATTCAGTAGTTCCTGGCTATGACCGTCTCTCTCTCTTACCATGATCTTCATAACATTCCTGTTTTTACCCATGATCTTTGCTCCGGTAACAAGGAGCCCCGCTTCTGCAAAAAGAGGTCTCTCATTATCAACCCCGAAAGGCGCAAGAGCATCTAACTGTTTTACTAATCTTATAGTAGGATATGAAAGCGGCATCGGTACATCTATATATATCTTTTCTGTAAGGATATCATCAGTCATAGTTTCATTTTCGTTTAATTGTTTCCTAAAAAGATCAATATCTTCCTTTTTTACAGTGGTACCCGCCGCCATTGGATGACCGCCAAAACGAACCTGAAGGTCTGATACCTTGCATAATTCTTCAAACATGTTGTAGCCTTCTATCGATCTGCCTGAGCCCTTGTAGACCAAAGGATCATTTTCAGAATCAGTGAAGACAATGACAGGTTTATAGAAAGCCTCTCTCACGCGCCCCGCTACTATTCCCGCAAGACTTTCATGAAGATTTTCTATATATAAGACTAATACATTATCACGAGATAAGTCTTTATCATTTTTCACCATTTCTATAGCGCGATTTGCCCCACCCTCAGTCATGGCGCGTCTTGCATCATTTACTTCAGCCGCTTTAATTGCCATCTCTCTTGCTTTATCTGAATCTTCACATAAAAAAAGATTAAGGGCATTCTCTGCCGACAGAAGTCGTCCTTCTGCATTTATACACGGTCCGATAACAAAGCCTAAATGATAAACCTCTATATCTCTTCCATCATCTAAGCCTCTGGCATTAAGGAGCGCCCGATATCCTATATTTTTTGTTTCCTTTATTTCTTTTAAACCTTCTCTTACATAGATCCTGTTTTCATCTGTAAGAGGCATCACATCACAGACTGTAGCTGTTGCAAGAAAGTCAAGATATTCTCTTTCTCCAAGTTTTGATCCCATAAATTCATAGAGGCACTGGATAAATTTATAAGCGACACAGGCTCCGCATATCTTTTTAAAAGGATAGAGGTCTCCAGCCTGATGAGGATTAACCACTGCATCCGCTACAGGAAGTTTTTCCTGGATCTCATGATGGTCTGTAACAATCACTGTCATGCCATATCCCTTAGCCTTTTCTACAGCAGCAAAAGCTGCAATACCGTTGTCACAGGTAATTATAGTATCAACTCCGTCATTATAGGCCGCATCTACTATACGTTCATTCATGCCATAGCCATCTTTTATCCTGTCCGGTATATCGTAGGACACTTCAGCCCCCAGCCTTTTTAAGGCATGGAGCAGGATATAGTTAGATGTAACTCCATCCACGTCATAGTCCGAAACTATCCTTATCTTTTTTCCTGCTCTTATCTTTTCTGCCATTATAGAGCAGGCCTTATCCATATCCTTTAGAAGATGCGGATCATGTACATCCTTTAAAGT
>CAMKMR010000014.1 GCA_946413945.1 uncultured Lachnospiraceae bacterium
GCGGATTTACCATTACTTCAGGGGCAAAATATGAGTATTCATCCTCTGTAAGTAACTCTATTTTTTTCTCTGGATATACAAGAAGATATTCGTCAATAAGATCCATGATATAAGTCCAATGATCGCACCAGTAGCCTTCGCCAAATGCCCCTTCTGTTCCACCGTTTGAAAAATCAATAAGTGAAGTAAATACATCCTCTGCTTCATCAGGGAGCATCTTCTCAAGCTTCATAAAAAGAGCACCTGGTGTAAACGGCTTCTCAAGATATTTAAGTATCTCTTCTTTTTCTTCTTTCTCTATATCCATAACTATCGCAGAAGCCTTGTCCTTATCTATAGTAAAGGTCTGCTTCTGTATCAGCAATGGATTATAGCCGTCTGGCTGCAGAAGCGAAATAAAAGTTTTTACATTTTCTTTTCCGATAAATGGCGAGAAGAAGGTATCCACCCTTCTATTCTGGGCAACATCGCGGAAGTTGCCATTTCCCTGAGAATAATATTCCGGAAGAACTGAGAAGAAATTATAATCTCTTTCAAGATCTCCATGCTTTCTTGAATAAAGATAAAAAACCTTATTATGTCCAAGCCTTACCGGGAAACCTCCACGAAGTCCATTGTCCATATAGCAGTTCTTTGCATAAGCATCAAAGAGCTGATTTCCTGTCTGGCAGGAAATTGCTGCAGTAACTTCATCAACTATAGCTTCGGCTCTAAGTTCTTTATTCTTAAAATATGTATTGTCCTTTGCTTCCTTGAGAAAATCAATGAAATCCTTTGAATCTGCAGTATTACCATAGATTTCATTAATAACCATTTCTTCCCCTGCTTCTAACTCTTTTTCCACTAAAAAGAATGCTGCAGGAAGTACATTAGAATGATTTTCTTTTATCTTCCTAAAATCTTCAATACTATTATTAAAAAATGATACCGCTTTTATAAAAGCCTTATCATGATCAAACACCTTCTTTGGGTCCACTACCATTTGAAGTCTGTTACCCTCAGCGTCAAAAGCCGCCGCAAATGTAGCCCCCTCAAGTTCGTTAACTTCTGCAGTATCATTCATTGAAGCCCTGACCTTATATATCGCAGCATTATCATAAGGCATTTCAGACTGCATCCATGCTTTTGCTGTCTCTGTCATATTCTTCATGCTGTCGATTGAAACGCCGTATGGAATAATGCTTGGGAGTCCGTCTAATACTGAGAGTTTCCTCTTCTTATCACCTGTATTTTTAATTGTCACTTTTCTTACAAGGGCACCAATCTTTTCTTCTGGAAGTACATAATATGCCGCTTCTATAAATAGCCCTCTATTTTTGTCATCTTCACAAACAGCCATATGGTTTCTTCCAACTACCATGTCACATGATGAGTCCTGTCCAAATGCCTCGTAATTCTCGTCTTCTGTCTTAATGAAGGTTCTGAAAGCTCTTGTTACTACAGCGCCGTATGCCTTTTCAGCAGGATAGAATTCCGCTATACTGTGATCCTTATCCTGTACGCCAAAGCTTACTACGCCCTGACCTCTATTGACATAGTAGCACCATACCGGCACCCCCTTCTCTCCAGCGATACCAGGAAGAAAGCTGCTGAAACAAGACTTCTTCATATAATCTTTCTCTACATACTCATCAATTCGATTTCTCATTATACCCTTGCCTTTCGTCTGCTTATCTTAGTTTTAAAATATACTCAAGTACTCTCCTTACACATGGTTCAAGATCCTTTCTTGAAAGCCTTCCATTTGCCATAGCTTTCATGACTCTATCTGGGAAACCGCAAGCCATCTTTACATCTGATCCTGCAAGTATTTCCTCATAGTGTTCACTTCTTGTCCACCAGTCAGTAGTAACTATTCCCTTATATCCCCATTCGTTTCTAAGGACATCTGTAAGGAGTTCCTTATTTTTTGATACATAGATTCCATTTAAAATATTGTAAGAAGACATAACTGACCAAGGTTCTACTTCTTTTACGATTATTTCAAAAGCTCTTAAGTAAATTTCTCTTAAAGCTTTTTCTGATACCCTTGAATCAGAATATTTTCTATTAGTTTCTTTATTATTTGCCGCAAAATGCTTTACCGAGCATGAAACTCCATTACTCTGAACTCCTCTTACAATTCCAGATGCCATCTTTCCTGTAAGAAGCGGATCTTCTGAATAATACTCAAAGTTACGTCCACACATAGGATTTCTGTGAATATTAACAGCCGGAGTGAGCCACATACCAAGGTTATTTTCCAGCAGTTCCTCACCGCCTATACGTCCGATAAGTTCTGTAACCTCCGGATCAAAGCTTGAAGCAAGAAGAGTTGAACATGGCATAGCTGTCGTACTTACGCCACAACAAGGATTTATCCTTACACCTGCTGGTCCATCTGCTGTCATGCATGAAGGCACTCCCTTTCTAGGAAGATTTCCTATTCCAAATGTATCTGCCACGCCTCTGTTTGGCTGACCGCCAAGAAGTACTGCCATCTCATAATCTGAAAGCTGGGCCATAAAGTCTTCTAAACTTGCCTTTCCTTCAGCCACATCTATCAGTTCTATTACGTTATTCATCTGATTATCCCAGCCATGATATTCCTCATAGCCAGTTTCTCTTGGCATATAAGCTTCATTTTCAAAGCCTATAACTTCACTAAGGAAAGAATTATCTCTTCCGTTTTCTTTCTTTTCATTTGCCAGAGCATCTTCTTCAACCTCAGTCTCTATATAGCTTCCATCAGCCTGTAATCTTTTAAGCTTAACTATAGGAGACAGATGTCTTTCTAACTGTTCAAGGATAAGATCATCTTCTAATTCCACTGTCCAGTCCTCTACCTTAGTTAATTCTCTGGCATTCTTTCCGATATAAAAACTGTAAACGCCTGACTCAAGTATCCATGCACTCTTTTGTACAAGTCCCTGGTCGTCATAAGAAGCAAGAGTCTTCTTATCCACCCTGATATCAACTATCTCTGATTCTCCTGCCTCAAGAAGTCTGGTCTTCTTAAAACCGGCAAGGACTACGCTCGGCTTCTCTAATCTATTCTTAGGCGCAGCAGCAAATATCATTACTACTTCTCTTCCTGCATAACTGCCAACATTAGTTACCTTTATCCTTAAAACTATATCGTCAAAGTTCTTAAGGCATCCTTCTGCTTTAGTTTCAAATTCTGTATAAGAAAGGCCATATCCAAATGGATATACAACCTGTTCTTTTGCACCAGGGATTGTCTCAAAGTATCTGTATCCGACAAAAATATCCTCTGTATATTCAACATAGTCATGACTTTCAAAGAAATTATCTGTTGATGGATAAGATGAAAGTTCCCTGGCATAAGTATCTGTAAGCCTTCCAGATGGATTTACACAACCGGTAAGTATATCTGCCGCTGCACTTCCGCCCTCCATTCCTGCCTGAAAAATAACAAGAGCCGCCTTAATATCTTCATCTTCACTGATCCATTTTGTATCAATTACTCCTCCGATATTTAAAAGGATTATCACTTTTTTAAAGTTCTTCTTGATCTTTTCTAAGAGGCATTTTTCTTCTTTAGTAAGATAAAAATCCCTGTCTGGGAATTTTTCTTTTGCAACAGCAAGAAGATTCATATCCCAGTATCCTTTTTCTCTGTTTGGATCGTCAGGCAGTACAGGTAAATTAAGTTCCATAGGAGCTTCAACTTCTGATCTGTCCCAGTTCTCACCTGAGAAACGACTGATAGTATAGATAGCTGTATCACTAAATGCTGATGCCCTCTTTAAAAGATGATCCGGCAGATCTATCTCACTTAAAAGCCCGGGAAATTCCCCTTTTTTGTAGCATTCTTCTACATAATTTCTATAATGAGTGCAAACCGGCTCAAAGATATCGATATTTTCTTTGGCCTTTAATCCGTCATAAATGTTTCTTACATAATCGCAGTTTACTTCACCGCTTCCGCCTCCACCTTTTACATAGTCGAAGCTACCCTTTCCTATAAGGACTACCTTTTTATAGCCCTTAAGCGGCAATGTTTTTTCCTCATTCTTAAGCAGTACCATGCCCTGACTGGCTGCGTACTTGGAACTTTCAATATGTTCCTTTGAAGCAGTCACACGACTTTTATCCGCTTTAAGTCCAATGCATGGATTATATAAAAATCTTGTCCATTTCTTCATAATCGTTAATCTCCTTTGGGGTAAAATTTATATACTTCCATACTCATTTTACATTTGTCTTAATCTTAAAGATAGTCTGTATACATTGATAGGTTCATAATTTTATTTTAGGGTGATATTTTTTCTTTTCTGAATCGCTAACTTGTATATTTTTTTCTAAATAGATAAAATGACATAAGGATTATATTTTTAGCTTTAAATATTCAGTACTAATAATGCTTAGTGTTAATTATCCAGTACTAATAATGCTTAGTGTTAATTGTTCAGTACTAATAATGCTTAGTGTTAATTGTTCAGTATTAATGTTTAGTCTTAGATATTCTTAGGAAGGAGGCCGCCATGCAGGATTTTTCCAACTGGTACCTCTCTGAAGCCGGAAGTTCAGATGAGGAAATTTTACATAGAGAACCTACTGAAGAATTAGAATTTTACAATAATGTTGTAAGTGGAAATATAGATGCCGTAAGAAAGAATTGCGAAAACCAGCGTTTTTCAAGTGATTCGGGCGTTGGCAGATTATCTAAAAACCCGGTCACAAATATAAAATATCATTTCGTAGTAACCGCTGCTCTTATAACCCGTTACTGTATCCAATATGGTATGGAAAGCGAAAAAGCGTTCAGACTCAGTGATTTTTATATTACAAAAT
This sequence comes from uncultured Lachnospiraceae bacterium, assembly GCA_946413945.1. Taxonomy (GTDB): domain Bacteria; phylum Bacillota; class Clostridia; order Lachnospirales; family Lachnospiraceae; genus Eubacterium_Q. The sequence goes on from CAMKMR010000014.1 coordinate 4,798, forward strand.
TAGATGATCTAAGTAACTCAGAAGATGTGATCTCTCTTCATGATCAGATGGTCATGGATTTTACAGGCCGCATGAGACTTCTTAAATACAGCAGTTTCAATTCAAAGCCTGTTAATGAATGTCTGAATTATATCTATTCTCATATCAGAGAAAGACTTACTGTAGACGTTATCGCAGAAAAGATCGGCGTATCAGCCAGTTATCTTTCCAGAGTTTTTAAGAAAGAGACCGGTAGTTCCGTCAGTGACTATATCAGGGAGCAAAAGATAGACGCTGCGATAAACCTTCTTAAATTCAGCGATTATCAGATAGTTGATATTTCTGAAAGATTCAGTTTTTCGTCTCAGAGTCATTTTACTCAGGCCTTTAAAAATGTTACCGGCCTTACACCTTATGAATATAGAAAACTCCATGGACGCTCAGAATGGAATGTATATGACAAAAAATAAGCACAGTCGTCGGGGGGCGATTGTGCTTATAAAGGGGAATGTTAAATTATAATACAGCTGCAAATTGACAGCTATAAGAGTGAGCTTTTACTCTTCTTCCACGAGTGAGATATCAGAAATTGTAATATCTGCTGTAAGTGGTGTTGTATCAAGAGTCTTTCCCATTGATATATAAATCTGTGCAGTAGGATCATCTTTTGACATTGTAAATGTATATGTCAGTTCATTATCCTCTCCTACTGAAAGTACTGGTTCTCCGCCGGCATACCAGCTTGAATAATCCGCACTCATAATACCGATCTTTACATTTCTATCAACTGAAGTACTCATCTTTAATTTCATAGTATACGTTTTTCCCTTTGTAAGAGAAATGCCTTCTTTTTTAAGCTGTATACTATAATCTTTATCTCCTGTATTTTCAATATGATATGTAACCTTAGCATCAGCTGTAGCAGTTGTTGCCTGGCCCTGCTCTGTGATAACATTAGTCCAGCCAGTAAGTCCATCGCTGAAATCAGCATTTGATATCATATTAGTTCCTGGACTTACAACTTCTGTATTCTTTTTTTCTTCATTATTACCGTTTTCATTATTGCCAGTCTTTGTCTCTACCGGATCAGCCTCAAGTTCAGGTGTTTCCATATCTTCAGGCTTATCGATTTCAACAAGAGAAACATCATCGATACAAACTCTATGCTGGATATTTATTTCGTTATCTCCAACCTTACCAAGACAAAAACTTACAAATGCTCCTTTATCTGTATTATTTGCCATGCAGAATACCTTTTCAAATGTCTGATATTCTGATGTAAGGTCAACTATATTTTCTCCTGAGTATGCAGCCCAGCCATGAGCTTCATCACCCTGAAGGATAGCTCTCATCTGGCGAGGGAGCGAAGATTTAACCTTAAAGCTGAACTTATACCACTTTCCTTTTTCAAGATTAACACCTGTCTGCTTTAACTGTATCCTCCAGTCATCGCCGCCTGTACCATTGATAGTAAAGTCAGCTGCATTATCCTCTGAAAGACTGTCTATAACAAATGTTGCATCTGCATTAGAATCAATATAAGCTTCCCAGCCTGAAGAACCGGCATTAAATGAACCGTTCTTTATCATTGCCGCTTCTGTAACTGACACATTATCAAGATATACCTTTACAGAAGAAGTATTCTTAATGCTGATATCTTTATTGGCTGCGTTCTCAGATACATTTACAATAAATTCATAAGTCTTATTTTCTGTTGTTAAGTCAAGCTGATATCTTTCACCTGCAAGAACAACTTCAATACCTGCACCTTCTTCTTTTGCCTCTGCATCAAAGCTGAGTCTATATGTCTGACCCGAACTGATGCCGAGCTCTGATTCCTTAACAGTTACATTTTCAGCAAGTTCAAGTCTATGGATAGTACCATCATTTCCTTCTGTTGTAACCTTTACTAATGCCTTATCTGCATCAGAGAATTCCCAGTAACCAAGCCTCTTCTCTCCCTGATCAAAACCACCATTGTAAACGTAGTTGCCTGTTGAAAGAACAGTCTTCTTATTTAGTTCTTCCTCATCAGGCTCAGCTATCTTTTCTAATCTGATATTGCTTAAGCTGAATGCCGCTACAGATCCAGCCTTACCAATCTCATACTCGAATCTCGCATTAGGATCTGTATCCTGTGTCATCTTAAATTCATAACTATAACTATTATTTTCTTTAGTAAGAGCTACTGTCTTTGCTGGCATATATTCTGCCCAGCCTCTGTCAGGTGCCTTAACAGCAACCTTGATATTTCTATCTTCAACCGCCTTACCGTCAAATGTAACCCTGTAGCTTGCGCCCTTTTCAAGTGGGATTCCCGCCTGAACTAACTGGATACTGTAATCTACATTTCCATCCTTAACAGGACTGATGTTGATCTTTTTATTCTTTATCTCAGCAGTTGCTTCTCCACCTTCCTGAGTCATAAACTTCCAGTCCTTTTCATCTGTAAGATCCTCAACAACTGCGAAGTCTCCATTATTTAAATAATTACCTGTCTCGTCTGGCTCACGAAGGGCTCCAGATGTTTTTTCAGGTTTCTTTACATCTTCATCATAGCTATCTTTCTGATAAACTTTTACATAATCTATATCGAATTCAGCGCCATCAACTACAACGCCTTCTCCAACTTCTCCTGCCCAGTCATTACCAACTGCAAGATTAAGGATCACATAGAAATTCTGATCAAATGGTGCCGGATATGAAGCAGTTCCAGCTCCTTCTGTTGATGTGAACCAGTCACTTTCCTCATGGTATTTAACTCCGTCAACATACCATGTGATCTTGCCAGGTTCCCATTCAACTGCAAACTTATGATAGCATTCTGAAAATGATTCCTGCTCTGTTACTTTAGAACCCTGGCTCTGCATATGTGGATTTCCATAATGAATAGTGCCAAGAACAGTATCCGTATCCTGTCCCTTTATCTCCATTGCATCGATCTCGCCACATCTTGGCCACTGACCATAAAGGTTCTCATTTGTAGGCATTAACCAGAAAGCTGGAAGGAATCCCTGTCCTTCGGGAACCTTTGCTGAAACTTCAATGAGTCCATACTTAAAATCAACCTTACCCTGAGTATTAACTCGGCCAGATGTGATCCTGCCGCTTGCATCTTCATGAGCCTGAAGGACAAGCTTGCCATCTCTTATAAAAATATTATCTTCACTGTCAACATATTCCTGGTCTTCTCCGTTAACCCATGCTTTTTCATGAAGTTCAACGTTCCAATATGTTCTATCAAGTAAGGCAGAATCGAAGTTGTCTTCCCACTTCAGATTATAGCCCTCATATGAGAGCTCCGTTTTTTGATCCGCTGTGTTATCTGCATTACTTGACTTAACATTTTTATATGAAACAACCACTTCGAGTGTGATCGTCTCATCACCAACTTTAATTTCAGCACTTGCTTTAACTTCTGAAACATCATCAGGTTCTGCTGCACGAACTGGTCTTGTTGCTGAAAGCGCCATAGCCCCGGCAAGTCCACCGGCAAGCAGAATAGATAAGATCCTCTTATCTTTCTTTTTAAATACAAGAATCATTCCTGTTCCTGAAAGGATAAGCATGATCAATGCCAATGATAAATATGCTGTATCTCCGGTCTGTGCCGTCTTATTATCTTTCTTTACAGAAGTATCATTTTTTATATCTTTTATATCAGCCTCTTTAACAGTTGCTGTATTTGTATTAGCTTTTACTTTTTCCGATTTAAAACTTAACTGATATGTTTTTGTCTCTCCATCTTTAAGAGTATCCTGTCCTCCAAGTGTCCATACAAAATCCTTAGCCCCTTCTTGGCTATATCCCTCTGGCACTTTTCCTGAAAGATTAAGATTGTCAATTTCATTTCCACTGGCATTTTCAATTGTTATCTCGGCATTGATATCGTCTGTTGTATCGTATGAAGACTTGTCAGTAGAAATTGTTATGCCTACTTCTTCCCCTGCTGCATTTACAGCTCCTGGCGCAAGCATTACAAGTCCTAATATGGATGTTGCAAGCACTGCTTTCGCGATTTTCTTCATTAAAACCTCCTAACTTAATATCACGCAGAATTATCAATCTCATGCAAAGTCCTTAAACTCCATTTTATCTTTTAAGCTACGTGACATTTGACTGAATTATTCTGCGTGTTAATTAATGTTTTGTATGTGTGTGTAGGTTCATAATAATGTAAAACCGCTCAATTATATATTAGATTTATTCTCGATTTGTCAGATTCATGACCTAGTATTTAAATAATATATATCCTCTTACCTATCTTTTGCTCTATTATTTTCTTTAGCAACTTATTTCCATCAACTATAAAACTTCCACATTTAGCAAATTTGTCTTTCTTCCCTTATTACATTTTATTTTATATCTTTATTCAATGATAAATGTAGTATAATAATTCCGACGCAATAAGTTTTTTATTCTATAGAAAAGAGAGATATATGAAAAAAATAGCATTATTTTTCCCTGGCATAGGCTATACCTGCGATAAACCTCTGATTTATTATCCTGAAAAAATCGCAAAAAAATATTCGTACGAAATAAGAGAAGTAAGATATGGTAATTTCCCTAAGAATATAAAAGGGGATAAAGAAAAAATGAAAGATTCATTTAATATTGCTTTTCAGCAGGCTAAAGAGATTCTTTCTGATATTAACTATTCGGAATATGATGAGATACTGATAATAGGAAAGAGTATTGGAACAGTTGTTTCTTCCTGCTATGCTAAAGAGCTATCCATCGAAGATAAATGCAGATTTATATATTACACTCCGGTTGAACAAAGCTTTAAATATATAAAGCCATCTTCCGGTATCTGCTTTCACGGAACTTTAGATCCATGGATAGCGACAGATATAGTCAAAAGCGAATGCAAACGACTTAATATCAACCTTTATCTTACTGAATATGGCAACCATTCCTTAGAAACCGGCAATGTAGAAACTGACTTAAAAGCACTAGCATTTGTTATGAGTGAAACCGAAAAATATATTAAATACAGCAATTAATGAAACTTACCGCGCCAGCACTAATGAAAATGTCACTGATCTAAGCGGCACTTACGAAAGAAGGTTATATCTTGGAAAAATTATTTGATATTAATGAAGAAGGTTATAGTGTACGTTGTAAGCTTTATTACAATAAAGATATTCATGCTATAAAGAATGTAGTCATTGCAACTCACGGTTTTGGTGGTTTTAAAGAAAATAAATCCATTGAAAAATTTGCAGAACGTATCGATTCAAAATATAAGGATTTTGCAGTTATATGTTTTGACTGGCCTTGCCACGGGCAGGATGCCAGAAAGAAACTGCTGCTTGAAGAATGTCAGACCTATCTAAGACTTGTTACAAACTATGCAAAAGAACAGCTTAAAGCCGAAAATCTATTCAATTATTCCGTAAGTTTCGGAGCCTATAACACTCTGAAATTTATTTATGACAATGAAAACCCTTTTAAAAAGATAGCCTTAAGGTCTCCTGGCATCAGAATGTACGAAGCGCTTTACGCTTCTATCTCAGATGATGACAGAGCAAAGCTTGATAAGGGAAAAGAGATCACAATGGGCTATCAGCGCCTGATAAAGATCAGTAAGGATTTCCTTGATGACCTAAAAGCAAACGACCTTACTAAATTGGAATTTTTTGATATGGCAGATGACATCCTTCTTATTCATGGTCTTAAGGATGAAATGATCCCTCCTGCCTACTCAGAAAATTTCGCAGAAGCAAATGTAATCGAGTTAATCGAAGTCGAAAATGCTGATCATCGTTTTTCAAACCCTAACTGTCTGGATTTTGCCATACAGAAGATAATTGAATTTTTTGCAAATTCTCTATAAGAATGATATATTTTTTATGATACAGGGGTTTTATACCCTATAACTTAATTAAAAGGAGGGCTAAAAATTGGCTAATATCGCAATCCATACTGACAAGGCTCCTGCAGCACTTGGACCTTACTCACAGGCTATAAAGGCGGGAAATACAATCTATGTTTCAGGTCAGCTCGGTCTTGATCCTGCAACTGGTAAATATCCTGCAGATGATGCTGTTTCACAGGCTCGTCAGTCTCTTACAAATATCAAAAACATTCTTGAAGCTGCTGGTGCTTCTATGAAGGACGTAGTTACTGTAACTGTCCTTCTTGATGATGTATCAAGCTTCGCTGATGTTAATAAAGTATATGCTGAGTTCTTTACTGAGCCATATCCTGCTCGTGCCTGCTATGAAGTTGCAAAGCTTCCTGCAAATGCACTGATAGAGATTCAGGTTACCGCAGTACTCGCTTAAGATAAAAAAACGTACCATTTTGGTACGTTTTTTCATTTTTGACTAATTATTAAAATTTCAAACTTGAGCTCGTATGTTTTATGATAATATTTACAGCAGATCGTATTCTGGACGGCGGTCACGGAAGACTCCCCAGCTCATTCTATATTCTAAGAGTTCGTCTAAGTCAAAGCTGTGGATAAGGACTTCTTCCTTATCTCTTGTTGCCTGCTCTACTACTTCTCCTATTCCATTTGTAATAAATGATGAGCCATAGAATTTAAGTTCTGATGACTGATTTCCATTTTCATCACAAGGAATTACCTTTTCAAGACCGATACGGTTTGCAGCTACAACCGGCATAAGATTTGAAGCGCTGTGTCCTTTCATGCATCTTCTCCAATGTGGCATACTGTCTTGCTCAAGGATTGGCTCAGATCCTATGGCTGTAGGATAAAGAAGGATTTCAGCTCCCTTAGATGCCATTGATCTGGCAGGCTCCGGGAACCACTGATCCCAACAGATTCCAACTCCGATCTTTCCAAATTCTGTATTCCAAACTTTATATCCGGTATTACCAGGTGTGAAGTAGAACTTCTCCTGATAGAAATGGTCATCAGGTATATGAGTCTTTCTATAAACTCCAAGTACCTTTCCGTCTGTATCTATCATTGCTATAGAATTATAAAGTACATAGCCATCTCTTTCATAAAAGCTTATTGGCAGTACAACATGAAGCTCTTTTGCAAGATCTTTAAAATGTTTCACAGCATCATTTTCTTCTACTGATTTTGCATATTCATAATATTCATATCTTCTTTCCTGACAAAAATAAGGTCTTTCAAATAATTCAGGAAGAAGTATGATATTTGCTCCTTTAGAAGCGGCTTCTCTTACCATTTTATCAGCTTTTTTTATATTTTCTTCCAGGATTTCTGTCATCTGCATCTGGATTGCAGCAACTGTAACTGATCTCATAAAGAATTACCTCTTTAGTTTTTCATACAAAATTTTAATAGCGCTTTGTTTTTTATATGACCATACTTTTTTTCATGATCAATCTATCTCATGCCCTTAGGTATCTGCTGGGTTATACAATGGATATTTCCACCACCGACAATTATCTTTCTTGCAGGGATCATAACCACTGGTCTGTCCGGGAAGAGCTTTGAGAACTTTCTTTCTGCTTCCTTATCTGTTTCTTCATTTTCCCCTCCAAAGGAAGGAACTAAAACGCAGGAATTTCCTATATAGAAATTTACATAGCTTGCAGCAAGTCTTTCCCCTACTTCTCTTTCGTCTTCACCTTCATCCGGCATCAGACTTCTCATTTCCTCTTCCGTAATAGTAACTGGAGTCTTAGGGATTGCAATTTTTGTTATCTCTATTTTTCTTCCCTTTGCATCTCTTACTTCTTCTAATACCTTAAGATCTGCAAGGCTCATTTCATACTGAGGATCTTCTTTATCATCTGTCCAGGCAAGGACCGCGGATCCTGGTTTTACAAAAGCAAATACATTATCTATATGCTGATCTGTTTCATCGTTATATATACCATATGGAAGCCAGATGACCTTGGTTACTCCCAGCATTTCCATAAGTCTGTTTTCTATCTCTTCTTTTGTCATATCAGGATTTCTGCCTGGACTAAGAAGACACTCCTCTGTAACTACACAGGTTCCCTCTCCATCTACATGGATGGCACCACCTTCAAGGACAAAATCATCAGCTTCAAATATCTCATAGCCTGTCTTTTCTGCAAACTCTACTGCAAAGGCATTATCCTTTTCCCAGCTGCTGTAAAGTCCGTTAAATAGTCCGCCCCAGGCATTAAAGCGCCAGTTGATGGCCTTAACCTTTCCTTCTTCATTCTTAACAAAGGTTGGTCCTATATCTCTGGCCCATGCATCATCAGATTCTATCATTAAAGGAATGATATTTTCTCTTAAATGTTCCTTACCATCATTCGATATACCCTTGTCTGATTCTTTTGATATATCCTTGTCTGATCCACACGAAAGATCATTTATAAATCTTTCTATCTCTTCCTTCATCCATGGAAAGTTTTCCTCATCAGAGCAGATATAAACTTTTTCTTTTTTTGCAAGATTTGCTGCGATCTGAAGAAAAACCGGCTGTACATCAGCCCCTCCATTAGTCCATGATCCCGGTCTTACAGGCCATATAAGGATAGTTCCTTCATGTTCTTCAAATTCTGCCGGCATTCTAAATCCCATTTCTTTTGGAATTTTTCTTATTAATTCTGTCATGAAAGTCTCTCCTTAAAATCCTCATATGAGAATTCTTTTATAAGACGGCATTCACCTTCTTCATCCATTGCATATATAGAAGGAAGAGCCATACCGTTAAATGTATTATTTTTAACCATTGAATAAATGGCCATATCTTCAAAATAAAGTCTATCTCCTGGCTTTATCTTATTATCAAATGAATAATCTCCTATCACGTCTCCTGCAAGACAGGTGCATGAAGAAAGCCTGTAGCTATAAGGCTTTTCATTCTTTTCTCCACTGTCTTTAAGAGGTGGCCGATAAGGCATTTCTAAAACATCCGGCATATGGCAGGCAGCAGATGCATCCAGTAAAAGGATAGAGATATCATTTTCAACTATATCAAGCACTTCAGTCACAAGATAACCTGCATTAAGAGCAACAGCCTCCCCCGGTTCAAGATAAATTTCTACCGAGTAAGTATCCTTAAGGCGCTTAATAAGGCTGATAAGCTCATCCACCTTATAATCATTACGACTTATATGATGTCCGCCTCCAAGATTAAGCCATTTGATCTTAGGGCTCTTTAAAATATCTCCAAACTTTTCTTCTAAAGCTGCTACTGTTGTGATAAGATCATCCACATTCTGCTCGCAGAGTGTATGCATATGGATGCCGTCAACCAGATCAAATAAGCCCGGATAGTCCTTTATACCCTTATCGAAATTCTTTCTTGTTACTCCGAGTCTTGAACCTGGGGCACAAGGATCATAAATCTCATGCCCCTCCTGTGTTGAACATTCAGGGTTTATTCGAATACCAACGCCTTTACCGGCTTTTTTTATTATCTCTGCATATTTATCTAACTGTGAAAATGAATTAAAGATAACATGATCACAGATACGGCTTATCTCATCTATCTCGTCCTTTTTATAGGCCGGTGAAAAGATATGATTTTCCTTTCCCATTTCCTCTGCTCCAAGTCTTGCTTCGTAAAGTCCTGATGCAGTTGCTCCGGAAAGATATTTAGCTATAAGCTTATACTCTGCAAATGCTGAGAAAGCCTTCTGGGCAAGGAGGATCTTACATCCTGCTTCTTTTTCAACCCTAGAAAGGATCTGCAAATTTTCCTTAAGCTTTTTTTCATCTATCACATAGGATGGTGTAGGAATTTCCGTGATCTTCATGTTAAATCTCCGTTAAAAAAATAATCTTGTCTCGCGACATATATTTCGAAAAGTTTTTTCCTGCTAACTCTACATATATTAA
>CAMKMR010000015.1 GCA_946413945.1 uncultured Lachnospiraceae bacterium
ATCAGCCAATCGATCTGATCTATGCCGGATTCTAAAGGAGAAATATGAAGATAAAAAAATTTTTAAAATCTATATCAAAAGCTTTATTATTTGTAACAATATTGCTTATCCTTTTATATCTGCCAAGTTTTATGTTCAGGCCTGATTACATGGCGGAACATGATTTTGATCTGGGAAGAAATGAAGCTATCATAAAGATTTCTAAGGAAGCGCCGGATACAATTGATGTTCTTGTGATGGGAGATAGTCTTAGTTATACAAGTGTATCGCCAATGCAGATCTGGGAAGAATATGGTTATACAGTATTTGATGCAGGCGGATCTGGCCAAAAGATCAGTGAGACGTATGATACTTTAAAGGTGGCTCTTGAAAAGCAGCATCCAAAGATTGTGCTTCTTGAGACTAATGCTATTTTTAGAAAAGAGAATGATGGAAGAGACAAGGTTTCAGCATTATCAGGAAGAATATATGATGCTTGCCCTTTGTTAAAATATCATAATGTCTGGAAAACTCCATTTGTAAGAAGGACTGGTAGAGACTATAAAGGTTATCATGTTAATACATCTGTAAGACCTTATGAAGGCGGAAAATATCTTGAAAAGACAGATGAATGCATGACTATTGCAACAGAAAATATGAGGGCGTTTAAAAAGGTAAAGGAACTTTGCGATGAAAATGGTATCATGCTGATCCTTTATTCTGCTCCGTCTCCAAGATGTTACAATACAAAAAAGATAAATGCTGTAAAAGCCTTAGCCAGTGCTGAAGCTTGTGAATATCTTGATCTTAATCAGGAAGTAGAGAATCTGGGCATTAACTGGGCGAAAGATACAAGAGATAAAGGAGATCATCTTAATTCTTTTGGAACCAGAAAAACTACAGATTATATAGGAAAATATCTGCACTCTCTGGGTGTCCTTAAGGATAGATCAAATGATGAAAAATTAAGTGGCTGGCATGAGATTTATGCTCAGTATAAAAAAGCTGAAAAGAAAAAGGGGTTTTAAAGATGAATAACGTAGCAAAAAGAACAAGGGATATAGCTGATAAACACTCAGCACCATTTTATCTTTTTGACCTTGATGTTTTTACGGAAAGGATAAAAGAGCTGGAAGGGTTGCTTTCGGGTACAGCAAAACTCTGCTATGCGATGAAGGCGAATCCATTTTTAGTTGATACTGCAGTGAGTGTATTAGACAGGATCGAGGTCTGCTCGTTTGGAGAATATGAGATCTGTAGAAATCATAAAATCCCGGCGTCTAAACTGCTTATATCAGGAGTTTTAAAAAGAAGAGAAGATTTGGAAGAGATTTTAAATGATACCGATGCGGGTTGCATTTTTACGGTTGAATCATGGAATCAGTTTAAATGTCTTTTAGAGTATGCAGAGAAAAATAAGGAAACGGAAGTTAACATAATAATAAGATTGACAAATAAGAGCCAGTTTGGTGTAGATAAGGAAGATCTGCTTAAGATGATACTTGAGTCAAAGGAGTATAAGAATCTTAAGCTTAGAGGAATTCATTATTTTTCTGGAACTCAGAAGAAGAATCCGGATAAGGATGTAAAAGAACTTGAGATGCTCGATGAACTTGTTAAAGAAGTGGAAGCATCAACCGGAGTTAAGATTGAAGAGTTAGAATATGGCCCTGGTATTCCTTATGAATATTTTCAGGATAAGGAAGTAAGACCTCTTTCTGATTTTGCTTATGCTATTGCAGAAAAGATAAGAGAGATGGACTTTAAGGGAACTATCACTATAGAATTGGGACGTGCGCTTGCAGCAAGCTGTGGATGCTACGCATGCAAGGTGCTGGATCTTAAGACTAATAATAATGTTAATTATTGCCTTACAGAAGGCGGAATTCATCAGCTCTTTTTTGATGGACAGATAAAAGGTATGTATCATCCTTTTATTGACGTGATCCATTATGGAGAGCATTGTGAAAATTTAGAAAAAAAGGTATGGACTGTTTGCGGTTCTCTATGTACAATGAATGATGTTTTAACTGCAAATATGGAACTGGGGAATTTAAGTGTGGGAGACCTGCTTATTTTTGAAAACACAGGGGCATATTCATTTGCAGAAGGAATGGCTCTTTTCCTTTCTCATGAACTTCCGGATATCGTAGGATATAGTAAGGAGGAAGGTTATGTGGATTTCAGGAAGGATGTTAAGAGCTGGCCATTAAATACATTATTAAGGAGATAAAAAATGGATACAAAGGAACAGATTATTGAGATTTTAAACGAGATTGACGATAGTATTGATTATGAAAATGAAGACAGATTAGTTGATGATCATCTTCTTGATTCTTTCGGTATCATTTCACTTGTTGCCGAATTAGAAGATAATTTTGACATACAGATCGGTGCCGAGGAGATGGTACCTGAAAACTTTAATTCTGTTGATGCGCTTGCTGAAATGGTAGAAAGGCTTGCAGAATAATTTAAGCATAGATAAAAAGACAAGGGTGATCGTCATGGCGGAGAATATACTTGAAATTTTAGAAACTACAGTTGAAAAATATCCGGATAAGCAGGCGGTAAAAGATCCAGAGAAGGAACTTACTTATAGTGAACTTCTTTATGCTGCTAAAAATATAGGAAAAAGCATAGTAAGGCTGGCAGGAGATCTGAATGGGCAGCCGGTTGCTCTTTTTACAGAAAAAAATGTAGAGTTATATGCTTCTTTATTTGGAGCAGTTTATGCAGGTGCTTTCTATGTATATATCAATCCAGAGCAGACTAAGGACAGGATTGATAAAATACTTTCAGTTTTAGAGCCGAAGCTTATTATTTATGATGATCAGTTAAAGGAAAGACTGGATGAAACAGGGTATAAGGGCCATATAGTAGCTTTTTCAGAACTTTTTAAAGAGAGAAATCCTCTTAAGATTTATGATAATGGCGAAGGGGATATTCCTAACTTATTAAAGAGAAAAAGTCCTTTATACGGTATTTTTACCTCTGGCTCAACAGGAACACCAAAATGTGTTTTGATAGATCATGGATCTGTCCTTGATTTCATCGGACATTTTATAGAAACATTTGATTTTACTGAGAAGGATGTTATAGCTAACCAGGCACCATTTGATTTTGATGTATCTGTAAAGGATATTTATACAGCTATTATGACTGGGGCCAGCATGCTTCTTATCCCAAGGGATTATTTCTCTAAGCCTCCGGTTCTCGTAGATTATATCTGCGATAATCATGCTACAAATCTCACCTGGGCTGTTTCGGCTCTTTGTATCATTTCTGGTATGAAGGGACTGGATTACAGATTGCCGGTTGACATAAAAAGAGTCCTATTTAGTGGGGAAGTTATGCCTGCTAAGCAGCTTATGATCTGGCAAAAAGCTTTACCGGATGTAACTTATGTAAACTTGTATGGACCTTCTGAAATTACCTGTAATTGTACATACTATGTGATAGATCATGAGATAGCTGCATCTGAAAAGCTTCCTTTAGGAAAGGTTTTTGCAGGAAGAAAAGTACTGCTGCTTTCTGAAGATGGAAAAGAGATAAAGGAAAAAAATGTTCCTGGGGAGATTGCAGTTAGTGGAGAATCTCTTGCAATAGGTTATTATCATAATGAAGAAGAGACAAAGAAGCATTTTATCATCAGGCAGGATGAAAAGGGGAACGAAGTAAGAACATATCTTACGGGGGATCTGGCGCAGATTGCTGATGATAATGAGATATACTTTGCAGGAAGAAAAGATTTTCAGATAAAGCATATGGGCCATAGGATAGAGCTTGAAGAAATTGAGAGGACTATCGGTAATTATTCGGGAGTTGAAAGATGCTGTGCCAGATATGATGCTGAGAAGAGCAGAATCTATCTTTATTATACAGGCAGCCAGGAGAAGAGAAGCCTTCATATTGAAGTTAAAGAAAAGCTTCCTTTATACATGGTTCCTAACAAGTTTATTCATGTAGAAAGCTTTATCATGAATAAAAATGGTAAGATTGATCGTAAACTGTTGGATGATAATCCTGTAGTTTCAAAATAATTATAATATTTAGAAAAAAATAGTCCTTTTTTCTGAATCAGAAAGCCGTAATAAACAAGGCATAACATCGCGCTTTGTTTAGACGGCTTTCTTATTTTTTTGCTTTTCAAAGTAGAGAAATGGAAACTTTTCGTTTAAAAGTGACAAAATAGAGGGGAAAGTGAAATTGATTTTTGATTATCATGTCAAAAATCTGCTAACAGGCGAAAATGCTTATTTTATAGCGAATTAAACGTTTAAGCCGAACGGATATGTACAAAAAATGAGGGGAAACTTGGTTGAATATGCTTTTTTTATGTATGAAACTAATAGTCACAGTGTACTTCTATTGGTTATAATGCATATGTGATAAGCGAAAAGGTACGAGAAAATTGTTCATTATTAATAAACGACCTTTTTATAAGCCATGGCAAAAATATAATTACGGAAACAATGCGATTTATTAGGAGGAGTGTTAAATGAAAAAAAGACAAGTTTTATCTCTTATGCTTGCTGCATCTATGGCAGCAACAATGATGGCAGGCTGTGGATCAGGCAGTGATTCAAAGTCATCAGAATCAGCTACAACATCAAGCCAGGGAAATGCAGGAGGAGAGAAAGATACTGCAAAGGCAGATGTTTCTAGTGAAGATGAACATACTTTATCAGTATTTGCATGGGATAAGAATTTCAATATCCCAGCCCTTGAAGCTGCTGAGAAAGCATATCAGAAGAAAGATCCTGATTTCAAGCTTAATATTGTTGAGCAGTCACAGTCTTCAGACGTTGAAAATGCTGTAACATTAGCTGCTTCATCAGGAGACTATAGTCAGTTAGCTGATATCGTTCTTTTCCAGGATCACTATTTCAACAAGTACGTAACAGATTATCCTGATGCATGGGTTGCTGTTGATGATGCTTCTGTAAACTGGGACGATTTCGGAGCTGAAAAACTTTCATATTCAACAATCAATGGAACTCATTATGGATTCCCTGTAGATAACGGAACAGCAATTTTTGCTTATAGAACAGATATCTTAGAGCAGGCTGGTTATACTATCCAGGATGTTACAGGAATCTCATGGGATAGATGGCTTGAAATTGGTGGAGATGTTTACACAAAGACAGGAAAATATCTTCTTTCAATGGATGGTGATGGAAATGACCTTCCATACATGATGCTTCAGGCAGAAGGCGTTTCACAGTTCAAGGATGGCAAGGCTAACCTTGTAGGAAACGAAAAATTCAAGGCAGTAATTGATGTTATTGCTCGCGGTGTTGCTAATAAGTCAATTTATCTTGCAAATGACTGGTCAGATTATACAGATCAGACAATCGTTGGTGATATGGTTGCAGGTGTTATGAATGGTAACTGGATCATCCCAACAATTGAACAGGTTACAGAAAATTCAGGAAAATGGGCTATCACATCTCTTCCAACACTTGATGGTGGAAAAGAAGGATATGCTTCAAATGGTGGTTCATCACTTTATATTACAGCTAACTGCAAGAAGGCAGACCTTGCTAAGGATTTCCTCGCATACACATTTGGTGGTGGAGAAGGAGCTAAGGAAACATATGACGCAGCTCTTACAAATGGTGGTGTTATCACAACATGCATCTCAGCTGGTAAGTCAGATGTTTACAACCAGGGTGTTGATTACTTCAATGGACAGGCAGTATATGCTGATATCGTTGCAATGGGAGCAAACGTTCCTATCGTTGAGCAGAACGACTTCCATTATCCATGCCGTACTCTTGTAGCTGGTGCTATTCACAATGTAATCTCAGGTGCTGATATTGATTCAGAGATTAAGAGTGCACAGGAAAGCTTAGAGTTCCAGATGGAGCAGTAATTTTAGAAAGATAATTGTAGGTATATCCAGAAAAGAAGCCAAGGGATTGGTGACAGTTCCTTGGCTTTCTTTAAAAGGAGGAAATTTTTGTGAAAAAACAGAGATCAGCCAAGAGCGTGCGGGCTAAGGAAATGCGCTGCGGATGGCTTTTCCTTGCACCAGCATCGATTCTCATATTTATAATGAGCTTTTATCCAATGATCAGAGCTCTTATAACATCATTCCAAAAGGGATCCAGTGCAAATTTACAGTTTGCAAATCCGCTTTACTTTAACTATGCAAGAATGATAAAAGACAAGATCTTCATTAAGTCAGTTGGAAATACTTTCCTCTATTTATTTATTGAAGTTCCGGTAATGCTTATTTTTGCTATACTTCTTGCGCAGATACTTAATAATAAGGATATTAAATTCAGAGGTTTCTTTAGAACCTGTGTATTTCTTCCTTGTGCTACTTCTCTTGTATCATATTCTCTGATTTTTAAGTCTCTTTTTGCAACACAGGGACTTATCAATTCACTTCTTATGAAGATGGGAATCATCAGTGAGAATATCAACTGGCTCGGTACAGAGGGTACAGCTAAAGCAGTTATCATAATCGCTCTTATCTGGAGATGGACAGGTTATAATATGGTATTCTACCTGGCAGGTCTTCAGAACATTGATTACGAAGTATATGAAGCTGCAAGAATTGATGGTGCTAATGGCTTCCAGTCTTTCTGGTATATGACAGTACCTCTTCTTAAACCAACTATCATTATGACATTTATCATGTCAATAAATGGTACATTACAGCTCTTTGATGAGTCGGTAAACCTTACACAGGGTGGACCTGCTAACTCAACAATTACAATGTCACATTATATTTATAACAACTCCTTTGGACAGGGCGTTGCTAATTTTGGATATTCATCAGCAATGGCATTCGTTGTATTTATCATGGTTGCCATCCTTGCTTATATTAATTTGAGAGTAGGTGATAGACGTGACTGATCAGGGAAATGCAAAAAAACAGGTAGATGTAAGAATTCTATATAAAGCAACAAATAAATCAGCCACTCAGAAGAGACTTATACCAAGTTATATCCTTCTTGTGATCGTATCATTCTTCTCAGTATTTCCACTGTTTTGGATGGTTACTGCTGCTACTAATTCAACAGTAGAGGTTGCAAGAGGTAAGATCTGGTTTGGTACTCATCTTGCTGAGAACTTTAAAAATCTTACAGCACAGACACAGCTTTGGAGAACATTAGGAAATTCATTTTTCTATTCTATAGTGCTTACTGTATTATGTCTCTTTATCTGTTCTATCGCTGGTTATGGATTCGAACTTTATAATGATACAAAGAAAGACTTCTTGTTTGGTGTACTTCTTCTTGCGATGATGGTACCACAGGTAGCAACACTTATTCCTCTTTTCAAGTTAGCAAGTAAGCTTAAGCTTCTTAATTCAGTTTGGGGCTTCCTTCTTCCTTCTATCTCAACACCATTTATGATCATGATGTTCAGACAGAATTCAAGAAACTTCCCAGTGGCTATCATGGAAAGTGCCAGAATGGACGGCTTATCTGAAATTGGTATTTTCTTTAAGATGTATATGCCGGTTATGAAATCTACATACGCTGCAGCTGCAGTAATCTGCTTCATGAATGCATGGAATTCATATATGTGGCCAAAGGTAGTACTTAGTGATAACTTAAGACAGACAATGCCAATGCTTATTGCAAACCTTGCTGGTGGCTATACTGTCGACTATGGTGTTCTTATGCTGGGTGTATTATTCAGCTCAATACCAACAATGGTAATCTTCTTCGTATTGCAGAAGCAGTTCACAGAAGGTATTACAGGTGCCGTTAAATAAGACACAGCAAAATTTAATAGGTAATTTATCATATAAGGGGACAAAAAATGTCCCCTTTTTTTACATAGACAAGGAATCTGATACTGTGATGCTTTAATTGATCAGTAATTCTTTGATCCTTTACATAAGTTATGCGATTATATTAAAGTTATGATTGCAATTTAACACTTTAATGAATAAAATAGTAAATGCAATAACACACTAGGAGGTTTTTAACCATGGGATTTGAGCAGTATCCAAGAATTAATGGATATATACAGAGCAAAGGTGGCGTAAAAAGAGGAGCATTTAATAAGAAGGCTTATGATTCAGGGATGGAAAGCTGGAATAAGCTTTCATATGAAGAATATCAGAGGCTTGAAACTGAAGTTGATCGTGGATTTAAGATCTTTGATGCTTTAGTTACACCAACAGCAATCATTATCACAAGACAAAAGACTGCAAAGGTAATACCAGTAAGGGACATAGTATGGATGTATACTCGTGTTGTAACAAACCGTTATAACTTTATTCCTACATCTAAGACACATAATATTTTACTTATGGATAGATATGGTGAATATGAAACTTTAGGTTTTACTACAACAGGAGGTTTTTCTAAAAAGACTCCAGCAGATATAGCTCTTCAGACTATAAGAACTATAACTGAACTTACAAGAAAAGGTATTGTTTATGGTTATAATGATGAGCTGGCTAAGAATGTGCAGAATGATCTTCAGGGTTTTGTAGCATACGTAGATTCTGTACAATAAAGCGATAAGTCAGTAAAATTGGTACTTATCTTATTATTTAACAGTCAATAAAAAAGAATAAATATAAAAAAAGACAGTGGTTTTTTAAACCGCTGCCTTTTTTTTATGATAGCTCTTTTTTTATGTGTGTGTTTAATTATACTAATTCCAGTAATAACCTGTCATAGCCATAGAACCTAATTTACAGAAATTGTTAAATACAGATACATTACTTCCCTGTGCAGCACCTAAGCAATAAAGTAAAGGAAGGAAATGATCCGTTGTTGGAACAGCATAATAGAAGTTATCATGCTTTGTATATCGGATAACAGATTCAACGTCATTGTTTTTTATTGCAGTTGTAATGCATTTATTAAACTTTTCTGCCTTCGAAGTTCCATTTGGATTCTGCAAGTCTATATCTTTTATATTGTGAACCACGTTACCGCTGCCGAAGATAAGATAGCCTTCTTCTCGAAGAGAGGAGAGCTGAGTTCCTAACTGGAAGCTTTCCCTTGGGCTTAGGTTTTCATTTACTGAAAGCTGGACTACAGGGATAGAGGCATTTGGGAACATGTGCATAAGTACAGTCCATATTCCATGGTCGATGCCCCATTCATTATTTACAGTTACTTTGTCTCCAAGCATTTTGGAAACTTCTTCTGAAAGCTCAATACTTCCGGCCACTTTGTATTTTACGTCATAGAGCTCTTCTGGAAAGCCGTACATGTTGTCATACACCTGTCTTGGTTCTGCAGTATGCTGAATATATGATCCTCTTGTGAACCAGTGACCAGAGATTGCAAGTATTGCCTTTGGCTTTCCGAATTCCTTCAAAATTTTTGATCCTATGTTAAACATTTCTTCAGTAATCGCATTGTTGTCAAGAGCTAGCATGGGATTTCCGTGTCCTGAAAAGACAACTGGCATTTTTCTTTTTTCCATAGTTTTCTCCCGTTAATATGATTATCTTTAATCGAAATCGGATTATACGCTAAGTTTTGAAAACTAGCAAACTGAAAAAATATGAAAAACGCTGAAACAGTCGGAGTTTCCTAATTCGTAAAACTGCACATAAAAGATATATATATCAAAGAAAAACTATAAAAGAGACACTATATTTTTTAGAGTACTAATTTTAATAGGGGTATTATAGATAAAAGCAGGAAACTAAAATGAGGACTATATGGCAGGATAATGGAAAAAACCGCATATAAGATATATAAAAAAAGATGACGTAATGTGGCTAAATTTAAGGGAAAATTAAGAATTATTAAATGAAATCTTTGCTTTTTTTATCATTTTCCATCGGAACGCAGAATTAGTAAAAGTAATAAAAAAGGAAGCGGACTAGCTTCCTTTTATTTTAAAATGTAGTAAAGAGCAAGCAGGATAAGTAGATCCAGAATATTAAAGATGGTAAATATAAGAAGAAACTTTAAGGATTTAGAATTTTTCTTCTTTATATAAAACTGGAAGGTTATCACACTTGCCATAGATGCTATAAGACTGCCAAGACCTCCTAAGTTGCTGCCGATGACAAGGCTTTCTCCCTTATCTGTAAATCCAGAAAGAAGTATAGCTGCAGGAACATTGCTCATGATCTGGGAAGCTAATACAGCGGTGATACTTTCGCGACCAAGTATCATTTTTTCTAAGAAAGATCTGATAGGAGCGATACGGCCGAGGTTACCTATAAGTACAAAGAAAAATACAAAGGTAATCAGGAGGCTGTAGTTAACATCTTTAAAAATCTTTCTATCATAAATGAGTATAAAGATGAAAACGATGATAAATAATATCCAGTAATTTAATATCCTTATAATAGAAAGAATGGAAACTAAAAATAGAAGACAATATATAAGCAGGGATTTTTTATCTATCTTTGTTTCAGCGATATCATCTAAAAAGTCACTGGTGTCAGCAGGGATCAGCATGGTCTGCAACATCAGGATGAGAAGTGACAGGATGGTATAAGGTGCCATGAGTTTCAGGAAATCCATGAAGCCTATGTTAAAATAAGAAGATAGATACAGATTCTGAGGATTTCCAAAAGGTGTAAGCATGCTTCCTAAGTTTGCGGCGATAGTCTCTTCTACTAAAGTGAGGATCAGTATATCTTCAGAAAGGCCTGAAAATACGACAAGTGTAAGAGGAACTAGGGTTATCAGGCTGACATCATTTGTGACAAACATTGAAAGTATAAATGAAAAAATAGTAAGCAGCTGGGCAATCTTTCTTATATTTGATGTGCTGTTTATGATATGGCGACTGGCCAGATCAAAGGAACCGGATTTTTTTAGTCCACATGTTACAGCCATAAGACAAAAAAGGATGATTATTGTCCTATAATTGATGTAATAGAGATATGCTTTATCAGGCCTGGTAAAAAAGCAGGAAATGATACTTAGCAGTCCGGATATTAGCAGTATGGGTTCTTTTTTGGCAAATTCTTTAATTTTATTCATAGTGGCTCCTGTTGATACTTAAAAACATTTTGTTGATAATGAGTGCTTGATAACTAAAATGAAGATTCATTTTGTTATTTTATTTTTTAACACAAGGAAACATTATAACACTATTTTTATAAAACTTGCATTCCCTAAAATTTTATGGTATACCAATTTGAGAATTGTTATCATATTTATAAGAGGCGGTTATAAATGAATCTTAGCAGGAAATGTTTTTATAGAAAGTCTGTCAGGTTAAAGGCAGCTATATTTGCGCTTATATTTATTATGATGATCTTTTTTTCAGAATTATTTATAGCTTTAAATTTAAAGCATGATTGTTGCGGAAAAGATTGCCCTGTATGTATGGAACTTGAGCAGGCTTTTAGAATCATACATAGCGTAAGAAAGACTGGACCAGTAAAAGCAGCAGTGTTAGTACTGTTTTCGATTGTAGTGATCAGTGAAAAGGAAGAAAAAGATCTTCTTTTAAAAGAAACTTTGGTAACAAAAAAAGTGGAAATCCTTATTTGATGTAAGATATAGAAATTAATATATTTAGATCGTTATGATCTGTATTTGATAAAGACATTGATAAAAAAAACTGTATTTAGGTGTATTATCACTGGAGGAAATATGAAGAATAGATTTTTTAAAAAATTAATATGTATAGTAATTGCTGCATTTATGCTTATGTCACTAGGGGCTTGTCAGTCAAAGACTAACGACAATAAGGCCTCAAAGGAAGGGGCATCTTCCCTTACTAGTGCTGATAAAAAGTTTAGTATTGTATGTACAACATTCCCACAGTATGATTGGGTAAAACAGATTCTTGGGGATAAGGCGTCTGACTATAAGATAAGCCTTCTTCTTGATAATGGTGTAGATCTTCACAGCTATCAGCCAACAGCAGAAGATATTGTAAATATCGGTTCAGCTGATATATTTATATATGTTGGTGGAGAATCAGATAAATGGGTGGATGATGCTTTAAAAGAAAAGTCAAATCCTAACCTTAAAGCTATCAATCTTCTTGATGTACTTGGTGATGCTGTAAAGGAAGAAGAAGTAAAAGAAGGAATGCAGGCTGAAGAAGAGGAAGAAGCTGAAGAAGGTGAAGAAGAGGAAGTTGAATATGATGAACATGTTTGGCTTTCAGTTAAGAATGCAAAAGTATTAGTAAATGAAATCGCTTCAGAATTAGAAAATTTAGATAAGGATAATGCAGATTTATTTAAGGAAAATGCTGCTAAGTATATAGTTTCTCTTGATGATCTTGATAAGCAGTATGAAGATGCAGTGGCTTCAGCTAAGTTTAATACTGTAGTTTTTGCAGACAGATTCCCATTCAGGTATTTAGTTGAGGATTATAAGTTGGATTATTATGCAGCTTTTGTAGGATGCAGCGCAGAGTCGGAAGCATCATTTGAAACGATCACATTCCTTTCATCTAAGGTGGATCAGCTTGGACTTAAGTCAGTACTCGTGATCGAAACAT
Organism: uncultured Lachnospiraceae bacterium; assembly: GCA_946413945.1. Classification (GTDB taxonomy): domain Bacteria; phylum Bacillota; class Clostridia; order Lachnospirales; family Lachnospiraceae; genus Eubacterium_Q. Next base: position 12,394 of record CAMKMR010000015.1, read on the forward strand.
CTGATAAGAAGATCGCTGAACAGGTTGTTGCAAATACAAAGAATAAAGATGCGAAGATCCTTGTTATGGATTCGCTTCAGTCAATCAGCAGCCAGGAACTTAATGGTGAGAAGACTTACCTTGGAGTAATGGCAGCAAATCTTGAAGTATTAAAAGAGGCACTTAACTAGTGTTTTTTGGAGGATAGGAAATGTCATATATAACATGTAAAGATCTTGTTTTAGGCTATAATGGAAACGCCATCAGTAAAAAAATGAATTTTTCCATAGATAAAGGGGATTATCTATTCATTTTAGGGGAGAATGGTATAGGCAAATCAACACTTATCAAAACTCTTTTAGGACTGACTCCGGCTGTTTCGGGAGCTATAAGCCTAGGAGATGAATTTACTAAAAATGACATAGCCTATCTTCCACAAAGAACAGACGCCCAGAAGGATTTTCCTGCAACTGTATTTGAGATAGTACTTTCAGGAGCCTTGTTAGGAAAGAAAAGAAGATTATTTGTTCATAGTGAAGACAAAGAAAAAGCAAAAGAACTTCTTAAGAGATTTGAAATTTATGATCTAAAAGATCGATGTTTTGCTGATCTTTCAGGTGGACAGCAGCAGAAGGTGCTTTTATCAAGGGCGCTTATCGCTGATAGAAAGGTGATAGTTTTAGATGAGCCTGTAACAGGACTTGATCCTATGGCTCAGCAGGAAATGTATCAGTTTATTGCAAATTTAAATAAAGAAGGCATTAGTATTGTAATGATCTCTCATGATATGAATGCCATTAATTATGCCAGTTATGTATTACATATGAGCCATAAAGGAAATTTTTATGGCAGTGTAGAGGAATATAAAAACAGTAAATATTGGACTATCTACAATTTGGAACAGGAGGATGAAGATGCAGTTCAGTAACATTTTTGAAAAATTCGCATATTATCTTCAATTTCCATTTGTAGTAAAGGCTATAATAGTTGGAACTCTCGTTTCTTTTGTGGCAGCCTTACTGGGAGTTACCTTGGTATTAAAAAGATATTCCTTTATTGGAGATGGCCTTTCTCATGTGGCCTTTGGCGCTATGGCAGTGGCAACGGTATTAAAGCTGACGAATAATGAGATCATAATTATGCCGGTCACAGTAATCTGTGCTATACTGATGCTTAGAAATGGCAGTAATGCAAAAATTAAAGGTGATGCCCTGATAGCTATGCTATCTGTAGGCGCTCTTGCTTTTGGTTATCTTGTAATGAATGTTTTTGGAACATCCGCAAATGTATCTGGGGATGTCTGTACGACCCTTTTTGGATCAACTTCAATTCTTACTTTACAGGATAGCGAAGTCATATTTTGTGTAGTTGTCTGTATTGCAGTTGTTGTAGCTTATGTTTTCCTCTACAATAAGATTTTTGCTGTAACTTTCGATGAGAATTTTATGGCGGCTATGGGAGAAAATGTAAAGCTATATAATTTGATCATTGCAGTTATCACAGCGGTTATAATAGTACTTGCCATGGATTTGGTTGGATCCCTGCTTATCACAGCACTTCTTGTTCTTCCTTCTCTTTCGGCAATGAGAGTAATGAAGAGCTTTAAGAGCGTAGTAATCTATGCAGCTTTGTTATCCGGTTTTGGAGCTTTTCTAGGAATGTTTATTTCAATAGTTTTTTCAACTCCGGTTGGCCCAACTATAGTATTGCTGGATCTGATCATATTTATACTTAATTATTTTGTAGGTATGTTCATAAAAAGGTAGGAAGTAGTAAAAATGAGAAAGAAAAAAATAATAATATTTTTTTTAACGGCAGCACTTCTTCTTTCTGCATGTCAGGAAAAAAATAGAGGCTTTAATGGAAGCGGTTCTAAGAGTGTTGACGACGTTCTTAACGAAAAGACCAGTGAGGCTGTAAAAACAGAAAGTGCTTCTGATGATGGGAATGACACTAGCCGAACAGACAGTGGCTCTGATGATGGAAATGACACTAGCCGAACAGACAGTGGCTCTGATGATGGAAATGACACTAGCCGAA